>JBJKSN010000069.1:0-5568 GCA_046703945.1 Nitrososphaerales archaeon
GGCCAGAAGTCTGCGATGGCGACACACTTGACCCCCTCCCGTTTGCACATGCCTGCGAGCTCTGAGCCTTCTATGGCGAAACATGTGTCGGCCTTCTCGGCCGCTGGCAGGTCGGAGGCGCCATCTCCGACGAAGAGCACCGTGAAGCCTTTCTGTTTGTACCAGCAGACCGCGTCCTGCTTCAAGTTAATCGCCCCCCTGGTGCGCGCCGAGGGGAAAACCAGGGTGATGGCGCCCCCTTCCAGCTTTGTCTTCGGCGACCTGACCTGAACTGACTCCCTGCCCCGCACGCGTTGCAGCACCTGTTCAATGCAGAAGTCAAGGCCGTAGCTGGCGATTGTCACCGGGACTTTCTCATGAGCGGCCGCTGTCAGTAGTTCTTCGAAGCCCTGCCTGACTCGTACATGCTCTTCCACCAGACTCAGGATGGAAGCCCTCGTGGCCTGCGTCACGTGGGCGTACTGACGGCGGAGACACTCTTCGAAAGAGAATTCGCCACGCACGTACTGCTCGTGATAACCCATCCAATCACCGTCTGAGAACCTTGTCAGGACCAGTCGTCCCGTATCCATGTCTGTGATCGTCCCGTCGAAGTCGCAGACGAGGGCCCGCCTGAACCTCCTCACCACCTGTCTCGTCTGGCGGTGGGAGCTCACATCCTCTGGTCTCGGTGAGTTCACATAAACACATTGAGACGCCCGCTTCGTCATCCAGCCCCCCCGCAGGGACAGACCATGGAGAGGCGGGTACGAGTCTCTCACCGTCAATCGTCGTCAAAGCCCTGGAAACCTTTTCATTAGTCAGGAGAAGGAATATGGCTGCATGGCCAGGGTCGAGAAACTGGAGATAGCGGGCCATAGAAACGAGCCTGTGGCCAATTCGTTTTTCAGACAGCCCGGAGGTAGCGGATACCTTGCCATATTCCTTCCTGGGCTTGGCTACAGGTGCACCCAGCCTCTCATCTGGTACCAAACCAGAGCTCTACTTTCCGCGGGAGCGGACGTCCTGTGGGTGGAATATGCCTACGATCTGCGGCCCGACT
Source organism: Nitrososphaerales archaeon (assembly GCA_046703945.1). Lineage (GTDB taxonomy): Archaea > Thermoproteota > Nitrososphaeria > Nitrososphaerales > Gagatemarchaeaceae > UBA183. The sequence continues at coordinate 1,043 of JBJKSN010000069.1, forward strand.
GGATGGCAGCCGACGACCGTGTTCGGAGAGAGTGGTTGTTTGAAGACGTGGTCGCTGCGACCAGGGCGGCGATGAAACCACGCTATGAGCGCGTCGTCCTGGTCGGCAAGTCGCTGGGAACCGTCGCCCTGCAGCACCTGCTCAAAGAGGAGAGTCTCCCTGAGAGGACGAGGGCGGCGTGGTTAACTCCGGTGTTGGACGACCCTGCACTCCGGCGCCAGTTAGAACAGTCCAGTCTGCCATCTTTCGTCGTGATCGGGTCGAAGGACCACTACTACGACGAAGCGTTCTTGGCAAAACTTCGGAACAAGAAATCGGTGGAGGTGGAAGTGATTGAGGGTGCAGACCATCTCTTGGAGACCGACGAGGGCACCCTGGCGTCTATTGATATCATGAAGCGTGTCACGGAGTCGTTTGAGCGCTTCATCTCGGAGTGAAACCGCCTGCGGAAGGAGGGCACCGGAATTAGCCAGTGGCCTAGTCAGTCGATGTGGACGAATCGAACCGAGGCTCGTGTCAGAAGAGCGAAGCCGTCCAGAAGTCCATGCTTCGACTCTTCCACGCGTCAGATCTTCAACATCTGCTTGCCGAAGTTCTCTCCTGCGAACACCCGCTGCAGTGCCTTGGGAGCGTTCTCAAGACCAACCATGACATCCTCGATGGGCTTGAGCTTCCCTTCACCTATCCAGCCGCTTAGGGCGTCCCTGGCTTCCTGGAAGCGGTCGCCGGAGTCGTTAGCGTACACTCCCTCCATCCTCACCCTCTTCATTATCAGGGAGATGTAGTCCAATCCTCCCGTAGTCTGGTCACCGATGTAGTACTGCGACGCTCCGCACAGAACCACTCTGCCCAGGGAGCGCATCCGTGCGAGCACGGCGCTCATCATAGCCGGGAGGGCGTTGTTGTCGAAGAAGACGTCGACGCCCTGGGGACAGAGCTGGTCAAGTCTTGAACCTATGTCCTCCGAACGCCTGTCGATGGCCCCATCGAATCCGAGGTCTCGGACAACCCGTTCACAGCGCTCCTTCCCCCCGGCGATGCCTACAACCCGTGAGCCGTGGATTTTCGCTATCTGACCTGCAACTGACCCGACGCCGCCAGCCGCACTCGACACCACGAAGGTCTCTCCGGGCTTCGGTCGGGCCACGTCCATGGTTCCGAGGTATGCCGCCATCCCCGTGAGTCCGAGGGTCCCGATTGCCAGTTCTGGTGCGACATCAGGGGGAACTTTCGTCAGTGGAAAGAGACCGGCAGTAAGCTGCGGGCGGACGTCGATTATCGTGTAGTCTTCCCACCCGAACCAACCCTGGACGATATCTCCTACATTGAATCCAGGAAGCCGCGACTCGGCTACCTGTCCGGAAGCGATGCACTTCATGACGCCGCCAAGGGGAATGGTGTTCTCCCCCGACTCCTCATAGGTGAAGAGTATCTGGGTCGGGTCGAGCGAGAGCCAGTGGTTTTTGACCAGAACCTGTCCTTCAGCGGGGGAAGGCACCGGAGACTCCACCCATTGGAAGTTCTCAGCCCCGACGCTCCCTGCAGGCCTCTTTGCCAAGACCCAGCGCCGGTTGATGTCCTGGGACAAGGGAGATTTCGCAGCCATGTTTTCTACTTGAAGATTGTTAACACTCAGCACACCAGGAGGAACTCGCAGCCAAGGTCGTCAGGTAAACAGTCAGAATGGTATCCTTGTCTGGTTCCAACTTGCAAGTTTGGCGGTCAGGAGAGCGCCAGATCGTACCCGCACCGGAACGACCGTCCCGGTGATAGAACACGCAGCCCAATCCCATTGTTGTACGCGTCGGGTAGGCCGCTATATGGCTCGACTGCCACGGAATTCCCCCCTGCATACTTCCCGTTGTAAAGAACGAAATACTGCATGTTTTTCCTTCGGATCAACAGCTCTCTTCCGCCCGTGAGAAGCCTGATGCACCCTGCAGTGCTGAAGCAGTCGTCCCACTCTGATTCGTCCGCACCTTTCAAAGAACATTCTGCCCTCTTGCCAGTAGGAAAGTAGCCGTCGGCGAGTTGATAGCGATAGATCTCCGAGCTGGACTCTATGCTCCAACCCTCGGCAATGAAGTAGGGATGGAACCCTACCACGACGGGGACGTCGGCCTCCCCGGCGTTCTTGACAATACAGTTGGTTGAAAACGTGCTTTTCCCTGCCGAATACGCGATGCTCACTCTGAGGGGACCGGGGTAACCTCTCCCCCGCAGGACTGCCTCCATCGACACCGAATCCCCCCGCCTGCTGGATGCCCCCCACGGGTTGTCTTTGGCAAAGCCATGGATGGCGTGGCCGTCTTTTCCCGTCGGGAGTTTGAACGCCTTTCCCTCGAACGAGTATCTACCGTTCTTCACCCGCCCTGCATATGGTAGAAGGACCGCCACGCCGCCGTGTGTCTGAATCCCGTCGCTGCTCGGCTTGACGATGGGAGTGCCGCCAATCGAAAGGTGAGTCACGTGCGCCCCCAGAGGGCTGATGCGTGCGACGGTCGAGCCGTAGGCGATGGAAATTTCATCCCTGGAGGCCGGACGTGGGCCGCGCGTCATATCTAATCTGCCAGGTCGCCATGCCGCGATAAAAAGGGTCGGGGCCAAAGCTCAATAGGGGAAGAAGGGGTCTACTGAGTTCTGTTCAGCTTGAGTGAGATATGCGTGGTGACGTCTGATGCACGCGCCTACTACGCTCTCGTGACCAGGCTGCGTAGTGCCGGCCTCCCATTCTCGAGCCTGTTGCCAAATTCCGACCTTCAGGAGTGCGAGACGATACTGACCACCCAACTTGAGATGGGACAGCTCGGAGAGAAGGCTCTGGCGTTGGAAGTACTGGATGACGACCCGGGAGTATTCAAGGGCCAAGTCCTTTCCCACCTTGGCACAGCAGGGGACACCGTCCTAGTGGGCATCGACCCTGGGAAGAGGACGGGCATGGCCGTCTTCTATGGTCAAAGGAGAATTGCGCTCGGCACTTTCGAGTCGGCTGCTTCGGTCTGTGAGCGGATTGGTGCCTTCGCCAGAGGCCTCCCAGAGAGCCGTCTTCTAGTCAAGATTGGGAACGGCAACAGGTCCATGGCCATGAAGCTGGTCGAGCTCCTGAAGAAGGAAGCCCCGGGCGCGACGGTAGAGATGGTGGACGAATCAGGCACCTCGGCTGTGAGCTCAAGGCTCAGGGGTGTCCAGCGGGACCAGGCTGCGGCGGCCAGAATCGCGTTCAGAAGGGGAGACGTAGTCAGCCCGGCGCCGACCAAAATGCCAGGCTGATTGACTCGATTTCGGCCGGCGTAAGGTCACCTTTGACGAGATTCTTCTTGAGCCAGGAGGGCATCAGGTCCATGGTCATGGAGCTGCTGAACCTCTCGTCCAAGAAGAACACCATGCCCCGCTTCCCCGGGTTCCGGATGTGCCTCCCGGCTGCCTGGAACGCCTTCCTGAGGGCGGGTAGACGAGAGAGCATGAGGTGCGAGCCCTGCTCCCCCGCCTTCTTCAGGCACTCGTACTCGGCGTACATCATAGGAGAAGGGGGCGGGAGGGCAAGACCGACGACCACTATGGACCCCATGGCGCCGCCTTCGAAGTCCTCCCCTTCCGAGAATCGGCCTCCCTGGACCGCGAACAGAACTGAGTCTTCCTTCGACCTGAACGAGTCGTATAGTTCCGTAGCCTGGGCGTTAGAGAGCCCAGGTGCTTCAACGACCATGTTCCTCCCAGAGATTTTACTGGAAGCCGCCTCATAGATTGGGCCTAGGACTGAATAGGAGGGAGCGAAGACACCGACCCCTGAACCAGTGGACCGCACCACGGCAACGACCCTGTCAGCTATACGCTCGTACATCATGTGGGTCCGCTTCTTGAAACGCGTCGTAGTCCCTGTATCGATGGCAGTCTTGACCGTGACGGCTGGCTCGGCTTCGACCTGGTACACCGCGATCGTTTCCGGACGGAGGCCGACAGACCTGGCAAAGACGCTGGATGGGCTCACCGTCGCCGAGAGGAGGATCGCGCTCCGGAACCGCTTGAAGTATTCGTAGGAGCCTTTGACTGGGTCTGGATCAACCAGCCCGAATGAGCTCTCCCACTTCACCAGCACGGCAGGATTGGAGGAAGACAGCCTTGCGATGAACTCACCGACACGGAGTATCAGCGACGGCAGCCGCCTCTCGTACACCACGGATCCCCAGGCGACGCCGGAGCTCGCGTTGAGCTCGAACGCCAGGTTCTGAAGCCATGCTGTCCCATGGGTGCTATGGAACCGGTCCAGGACAGAGCCCCTGTCGAGCAGCCAACCCCCATGCTCCTCTGCCAGCTGCGTCAGCGTGGCCAGAAGTGACTCAAGGGCCCCGGCGGCCTCCTCCATGAGCATTTCCTCGGCCTCTCGTACTGCTCCCCTGATCTGCTCGAGGGAGATGGTGACAGAGGTCATGCTCCGGTAGAAGTCCCTGAGATTATGTGCTTCGTCTACCACTAAAATCGTCTGCCTTCTCTCTATCGAGTTCCGGTCGAAGAGGACAGGCATGGCC
>JBJKSN010000070.1:0-4772 GCA_046703945.1 Nitrososphaerales archaeon
GCCTCGTTCTTCACGGTCGTCTCTTCCCTCATGAAGACGTCCGAGCGCCTGTCGCCGGAGGCGACCACCTGCAGCGCCGCCTGCATGTCGATCTGGCCGCTTTCGTGGCCCCCCGTCTCGTCGAGGACGTTCTTGACCTGCCTAAGCTGGTCCTTCATGCTCCGTATGGGCCCCGAGAGGGACGACCTGATGCGCATGAAGTTGGCGTAGTCTCCGCGGGGGAACTCCACCCCTCCGAGCCGCGTCGACTGCAGGTGCTGCTCGTACCTCTCGCGTATCTTCTGCTGCTTCTCGGCGGCAGCCTTGAGGGCCCCGAAGAAGTCTGCGGCCTCGCTGTCTTCGTGGACGATGGACGCCTCCTTCAGCCCCAGGGACGCGAACGCAGAGGCCTCGAGCTGGCCCGAGCCTTCGCTCTCGGTGACCTGCCCTCCGAATATGGCCGACTCGCCGTGGGACTCCGTGTATGGGAACGAGGGGACCTCCCTCATCTTCCGGCCCCTGGCGAGCTTCGAGTAGACGGCGTCGGCTGCGGCGAAGAGCTCCTTGGGATACTCGTTGGCCTTGGACGCGGCGACCACGGCGGCCCTGACCTGGCCGGCGAGGCTCCTCACCTCCGAGTCCTCCTCTTCGTCCCCTCTGAGGCCGTGGCTCACCCCCCAGACCTCGAGCAGGAGCTTGGTCGCGGGCCTCTCCGGGCCGACCAGCTCGTCGACGTTCTTGACCCTAAGCCCTGACAGGTAGTTGGCGTAGGCGATGTCCGGGAGTATCCCCGGCCACTCGTCGTAGGCCCTCCTGGTCGCCCTGTAGTCCTCGAGGAGTGACACCACGAAGGTCGCCGTCTTGAGGTCCTTCCCCTTGGCCCACCCTGCGTACTGCCGGAAGTCCGAGTAGGCGGCGTGCACCGCACCGTGGTACAGCGACGCCCTGTACGCCTTCCAGAGCCCTGCGAACGCCCTCTCGTCCGCGTCGAAGAAGAGGCCGTGCAGGTTGTAGAACCCCTTGTCGTCCAGCCTCGGGGGCGGGACCTTCAGGACCATCCCGTTCTTGTCGGCCGAGAGCGATGGCCTCGCGAGCGTCTCGTCCAGGACGAGCCGCAGGGAGTCGTAGTCGCGCTTGCCTACGCTGGTGACCAGGCCCCAGGAGTAGTCGAGTAAGTTCACGCCTGGCGTTCCTGCCCGAACACCATCTGCACCACCCTGCGGACGGTCCCCTGGACCTCGGGGTCGTCGGAGGTCACCGAGATTATCGTCTCCTCGGCCGCCTTGTTGGGGGTGAGCCCGTCGGCCACCAGGGTGGCCCAGTTGACGATGTCCCCCACAGACGGAGCGTAGGGGAGGTCCCCGTTCTTGTACCTCTTCCGCATGTCGGCTGCGACCCTGATCATACGCTCCGAGGTCGACAGGGGGAGGCTGGTCCTGTCCGAGACCAGTTTGACCTCCTGCTGGGAGACCTTCGGGCCTACGCTGAGGTAGTCGAAGTCGAGCCAGACGCTCATCCTCCTCCTGAACGCAGCGTTGAGCGGCTTCGTCCCCGCGAACTCGGCCGAGTAGGGGTTCATGCTGATGATGACGTAGCCGTTCGGGTGCCTGGGTATTATCTCGTTGTCCTTCTCTGTGAGAACCATGTGGCCTCTGGTGTCCAGGATCGGGTTGAGCCTGGTGGCTATGTCCTGCTTCATCATGTTCGCCTCGTCCAGGTACAGGATCCCTCCGTATCTGCACCACGAGACGATGAGCCCGTCGATCCAGTTCTCCTTCCCAAGGCCGACGAACTTCCCGAAGAGGTCGTAGACCGACGTCTGCAGGCCGCAGTTTATCTCCCAGAGCGGGAGCCCGGCCATCTTGGCGACCATGTAGACTATGTGCGTCTTGCCGGTCCCCGACGGGCCTATCAGGGCGCACTGCTTGAAGTAGAAGAGCGCTCTCGACACCTTCTCAACGTAGTTCTCCCCCTGGTCGACGTAGTCCGCGACGCTGGTGGGGACCATGCTCCTGAGGGAGTCGGGGAAGGTGTATCCCGTCCCCAGGTCGTACTTGGAGGTGTTGTACTTCTCCTTCAGCGACTGGACCCCTGTCTTCGGCGCCACGGAGAGCTTGACGGTCAGCCTCGCGCCCCCGCCCTCGGCCTTGGTCACCAGGGCGCGATTGTTAGTCTCCTGCTCAGAAATCAAACGCTCTCACGGAGCCGTTTCAGCGTTTAAAGTATGATGGATTCCTGCTCTGTATCCAATCATCGTATACCTTTATCTGTCATCGGACGACGATTTGCCGTCGGGAGAATGGCCGGGGTCGAAGTATCAATCAGGACGGTCGAGGGGAGCAAGATGGCAGAAGACGTCACCTCCGACAGCACGGTAAGCTTCAACGTGGCCGCCAACCTCGTGGAGTCCGAGCGGAACCCGGACAAGCTCACGCTGAAGTTCACCATCGAGCTCAACACCGACCCCGACGTCGCCAAGATGACGATATCAGGGACTGCTCTGGTCACCGGGGACGACAAGGAGATCGACTCCCTGCTGAACCCGAAGCCCGGAGAGACCGTCCCGCCCGTCTTCATGAAGATATACCAGAAGGTGTACGCCGTCCTCTATCTCGTCAGCGGCTCCCTCAAGATCCCCTATCCAAGCCCGGGCTTGCTGAAGGACGTCCGCCTGGCCTCGGCCAGGGAGATGTCCCAGGCGGTCAGCCAGCCCAGCAGCCTGGCGCCCTAGCGCACCAGGACAGGTCTCGCTGAGACGAAGACAGTCTGTTCCTGTTGAGACTGGATCACGCTATGCTGCGAGAAGACTGCCTCCAGCTCGTTGAACCGTCGCAGCACGCCATAGCCCTCGTCTGTGAGCGACACGAACGTCCCCGAGTCCTTGGCCTGGCTCCTCACCATCCCCTTCTGCTCGAGGAAGTCGAGCGCTTCCTTGAGGACCTTCCAGGCGAGGTTCGCCTTGTACATGACCCTGGTCCGCCGCATCTCTCCTTCCTCGGCGATCACCTTCATGACGTCCGCGAAGACCTCGATCTTTGACCTGCGAATCAACATCACGGATAGGGGTCCATGCTCTATTTATCCGCCCACCGACAATAACCCGACGTCAGGGCCTCCCCGTATTGGAAATCGGCAAAACCAGCGCGGTCAGCCGGCTGTGAGTTCTCTCTTGATCTGCTCGAACTGCCTGTGGTAGTCCATGGCGATCTTGTCCCTGTCCTGGTCCTGAGCCATGGTCGTCGCCGCGTAGGAGACTATCTCCAGCGCCTCGTGCTCGGTCCTCAGATGCTCTATCAGCTCCGTCTTGCCATCTACCTGTGAAAGGCAGATCCTGCAGACGTATATCGCGTCCTTCGGATCCTGAGGCATTAGGCAGAATGGGCCCCGGTTCTTATTTAACGGTTTTATGGAGTTCCCCCATCGAGCCCGCATACAGAACCGGCGATACGGCAGGGCGTAGGGGTCTGAAATCCATCTTTTGCGAGGGAGGGCTACGCCCTATCAGCGACGATGGCCGGCCTACGCCTAGACGAGGCGGACGTCCTTGACGAGCCAGGGAGACGGCGCCTCCAGGCCCAGGGTCGAGAGGGCCAGATACAGCCCCTCGAAGTTGCTCCTGTAGATCTGCATCGCGACCTCGTTCAGGGCGCCCTCGCCAAGGTCCTCCAGGCTCTCGTCCTTTGCCAGGATCTCCGTCGTGGCGTAGGCGACGCCCCCTATCTCGGCCCTGTAGACCAGCGGGAAGGTGTCGATCGCTATGCTGTATCTGAGCTTGATCCTCGGGCCGCTCCTCGAGACGGTCTTGATGTCCGCCTGGACGTCGAAGGTCACCTTGCCCCACTCAGGGGGCCGTATGGCAGAAAGGCTCGCCCTGAGCTTCGTAGTCTGGGCGTCCACCTTGATCATCTGGGCGAGCAATGCCATGATTCGCCTGAGCCGGGTCGATTAAAGGAGAATTGAACCTTTTCCGAGGCGCAAAGTCGGTTCTTTGGGAATCTGGCAAAGGGGGCGCCCCTCAAGGGGCCCCGGCGGTCCGGTGGGGGGCGCTGCGTCTTCTCAGGTTCAGGTAGATCATGGAGCTGGCGACCACCAGGAGGGCCGCCGATACCGCGCCGGCGCCGTAGAGCCCCGGTACGAAGTCCGGGATCGAGCCGTTGACCAGGCCGAAGAGCAGGTAGAACGCGATGGCGGGCGTCGAAGCCCTGGCGCCCCTTCGCGCGACGAGGTGGAACGCCGCGAATATCGCTAGCGCCGTCACGAACCACCCCACGAAATTCGCTATCGGGACCCCGAAGTAGGCCCCCGGCGGGACCCAGGCCCAGAGGGTAGTCGAGAATCGGGGGTCGAAGCCCATGTCCAGGATGACCATCAGGAGCGCCGAGACCACATAGCTGTCCGCAGCGATGAGGCAGAAGTAACCGAGCGAGGCCCAGAGGAAAGGTATGAACGCCGGGATCGGGCCGATGAAGAGGTAGAGGTCCGCCGTGTAGACGTAGTGGCCCACCATGCCCGTATTGATGAAGAGATACTCGAAGCCGTACCCCAGCGCAGCCGCGACTGCGAAGTACTTGAGGGCCGTCTTCCAGCCCAGGTTGACGTAGGAGTGTACGAAGTAGAGCACGATGAAGATGGACGAGGACGCGATGATGGAGAACGCAGCCTCGCCGGACAGCGCCGGGATGTCCCCCACGGCCGCGTAGGCGATGTAGGCAAAGGCGGCCCCCCAGGCCAGCTTCAGCTTGTCCAAGCTAAAGTCACTCGGGTCCACGGAACCTGGATGGCGTCAGGCACGT
>JBJKSN010000071.1:0-4224 GCA_046703945.1 Nitrososphaerales archaeon
ATGATGTACTGTCAAAAATGCGGAGCCCAGCTGCCTGACGGGGCAGGGTTCTGCTACAAGTGCGGGACGAAGGTCGGGCAGACCCCCCAGGCGGGAACCCAGGCTGCCGCGCCACAGACGGTCATAGCCCCAACCGGCGCGACCACCCTGAAGTGCCCAAGCTGCGGCGCCCCGATAGCCCCCAAGTTCGGCGAGATGTTCATCACCTGCGAGTACTGCGGGAGCAGCGTCTCCCTGGGGAACGAGGGGTGGAAGAGCATCGACAAGCATACGATGCTTCCGGTCAAGGTCTCTCAGCAGGACGAGGTGATGAAGGAGATTCATGGGCTCATGGACAGAGGTCTCCTCCATCGTCATCTTCAGGAGTCTTCCACGCTGGAAGAAGTCAAACTGGCGATGGTCCCGTACTGGCTGCTGCCTGTCTCTGCGAGGACTTCCCTGGTGGCGGTCGACATGGCGGCCGAAGCCGGCCAGATAGCGACCACTGCGGCCCTGGCAGGGATAATGGGGGGAGCCCTGGGAGGCGGGAGGGACAGCGGATTTGGAGGAGGAGGCCTGTTCACCGGGGTGATGTTGGGGACGATGATGGGGGGAGGAGGACTCGTAGGCGGGGGCCAGGGGAACAGAAGGGCGTATCAGATGGACAACGACTATAACTTCCCCATAGTCGGCCTGAAGGCCCTCACTGAATACCAGCCCAGGGACTACCAGTTCAACCTGGCGGACCGGACGGTGTTCGACGCGACCAAAGTCAAGGGGATCAAGGTTCTCAATGGAGACGTGGGGGAGGAGGTGGCCAAGACCCAGGCCAAGACACTGGTGGACCAGCTGCAGTCGCAGAAAGCCCACGCCGCGCACCATATGATTCAGAAGCTTACGACCGAATCGGACGTCGGGGACGCCGAGCTCCTGCACGCGCCAGTCTGGTTCGTGAGGTACCAGCACAAAAACGGCAAGATCGTACTGGTAATCGACGCGAACTCGGGCGGCGTCATCAACAGCATTGGGCTCTAGAGCCCGCCTAAACCAGAAATACGTGAAGAACGGCCGTGCGGGCCATGGCTTCAAGCAACAGTGGGGTCCCTGTCGTCATTCCCAGCGACGTCTGGCAGCCTTTGATGGAGATAAGGTCTCAGCTGGACTCAGAGTGTCCGGGGGCGCCGACTCCCATAGAGGAGCTCCTCCGCGAGATAGTTGGACACTATGAGCGCTGCGACAGAGCCGCAGACGAGGCTGACGAGTTTTGCAAGCGGGCTCAAGCCTGGAAGAACAGCAAATAGCTCAGTGAACCGATAGAGAGCAGCGGGGCCCTCGCCTTGGAGTGGTTCTCGAAGCCTAGGATGGCGGCGTCGGCTGGAGGGGGAAGGCCTGGGTGTTCCCTCCGAAGAATGCCTTCACGTTCGGCCTGAAGAGATACCACAGTATCAGGCCGTCGATGGCAAGCCCTACGACGCTTGGAATCGAGCCTAGGACGAGGCCTGCAAGGCTGATCAAGACTCCGAGGCCCGACAGTATGATCGCCAGTATCCTGGCCCATCCTTTGCCTGTCCAGAGACCCCAGCCCACGAGTAGCCCCAGTATGCCGAATATGGCCACCGCGCCAGCGGCGATTATCCCTAGGCCCACCGGGATGGCGAGGTTGACTGCCGAGAAGAATGTGCTGCTTACGACGGCCAAAGCCAGGCCGAAGAAGAGTATGAGTATGCCCCCGAGAATCTCTAGAATCGCCAGGATAGCGATCCCCGTGGGCCTTGGAGGTCGCACCAAGACCTGGAGAGCTTCGTGCTTCGGCTACATAAGCCTAGCCTACGCCTTGATGACGGGACCGTCATCGTTGCGGCTGCTTGAACTCGAAACTGCACTTCACACAGACTCTCATCCCAGGCGTGTCTGTGATGATCTGACGGGTGCCGCACTTGGGGCACTCGACGGTCATGCTCGCGGGTTTCACTGAGCCCGAGTGCTCCGAGCGCACCCGGTTTATCGCGTCGCTGTAAGCGTCCCGCCTGTAACCCGGTGCCATGGCCGTCCCTGGACAGCCCTGAACTAAAGGTTACCCCACTTCTTCCAGTGTGAAGGTGAACCTGGCGCCGGCGAATTCCCCGGTGCTCACCCTCTCCCAGGTGACCTTGTACGTCTTGGTGACGTTCGCCCCGATGATGCTTATCTGCTTCGGGACATCAGAGAAGAGCTTCTCGACCTTGGCAGGGTCCTTGGTGAATATCAGGCTTCGTCTGCGTTTCATGAGGTACTTCACAGCCACGTTCTGGTGCGCGTGACCCTCCACAGGTATCTTCTCGGCGCCCGTGTCTATCGTGAACGATCTCTTCGCCATCTCGGCGTACGGTCAGCGCGCCCTGTGGTAAATAGCTTCGGGGTCAACGGGGGTGCACAATGAACTCGAATGTGGGGCAGAGTCAGGGCCGTTTGATGTTTGTCACGAGGAGCCTGAACTGGAGGGTCTTCCCGGCCATGGGGTGCCTGCCGGTCTTCCCGTACGCCTTGTCCGGTGCGAGGGTGACCTCCTTGGTCTCGTTCACCTGCATGCCCACGAGCGCTTCCTCGAAGCCGCTTATCACCTGATGCTGGCCGAGCACAACCTGAAGAGGCTTGTAGTCGCGTGCGGGGGAGTACAGTCCTGACTTCTCCGCTTCGGCCTTCATGCTGGTGTCGAAGACTTTCCCACCCGGGAACTTCCCGACGTAGTGGACTGATACCGTGTCACCGTTCTGGGCTTTGACTGCGCTCATGGCTATTGCACCGCTCTGACTGAAGTAATTAAGGAAAAAGCCGCCCCTCGCTGTCTTCGTCTGCTCCAGTGCAGGGTCAGGCGAGGCCAAGGTTCCGCGTCCCGTTCCAGCTTCAGACCGCAAGGCCGAGGTCAGTCCGCACCCAGGACTCCGTTCGCGCTCGGGAATCGGGCTCTTCTTCGGTCGAGGCGGTGCTAAGCATGGAGCTCCACACCCCACTCGGTCGAAGAAGGGTCCTCCGCCCTCCTGCGTGCGTCATCCTTCGTGCTTCTCAACCCCTGCCTGCGCTCATCCGCCTTCCCTGGACGCGGTCCCCTGACCGCACCGGGCTCTGGCGAGCACAAGGCTCTGCTCCTGGCCCACGGGCAGCCCGGAATATTCCCAGCCTCGCGCGTATAACCGGCGTCGACTCGGGCTGCACCCCAGGCCATCGACAGAGCCGACAGCGAGAGAGCTGACACTGTCTTGACGCGCTTCGCTGTTATCTTAGCTTGACTCTTGTTGCTGACAAAGAACGAATATTCTGTTGACCACCACGTGGATTCAGCCGAAAAGGGGCCTCTCCCGACGGCGCCTGTCTACGCGCCGTCAACCTCGGGTGAAGCTCGGTTGAGCCGAAGCATGAAATCCCCGGCGGCCATCAGCTTCGGCATGGCAGAGTCGGCCACTCATAGGTCGATGAAGGCCATAGTCAGGCTGGAGCTCGAGAGAGAGGGATTTACTGTGGTGGAGGAGCCGCCGGTGCCTCCCGGGCAAAGGATGTCATGGACTGCGTATCGCCCGGACCTGCTAGGCTACAGGTCGGAAGACGGGTACGAGGAGATTGTCCTAGTGGAGTGCGAGACGCACCCCCGGATGAGAAGACTGGAGACCAAGAGGTTCTCGACGGTGTGGTTTCAGCCCCGCGTCTGCCAGGGCGGAGCGGTCAGGAAGATACTCGCGGTCCCCCAGGGGAAGCTCCGCTCGGTCGACATGAGAATAAGGCGCGGGTGGGACGTCTGGCTCCTCGGAGGGAGCGCTGCGATGGCGAAGTTCCCAGCGTTCCCAGAGAACGCCGCCCCCCATGCTTCCCAAGGCTGAGAATCAGGGTAAGCGATTAATATCAGCGGCCCGTTCTATGTGACACTCGTCCGGCCAGGAAAAGGATGGATTCGCGGAGAAGAAGAGGTGCCGGGGAAAGCCTTGGCGCCTGGTACCATCCGCGAGCGGGATGGTGGCGCGTAGAGCCGGGGAAACCCGGACTTCACGAAGGCCAAACCGAGGGCGAACCGGGACGGCGGCGGTGAAGGAACGCTACGAGGCCGCCGTCGGACGAAAGCCACATCCCTCCTGAGAGCCGGGCGAGGCAACCAAATATCACAGGGGAATTCCACCTGCGCCGGGGACTTTGATCTACAAGAACAGAATCGACGCAGGGAAGCGGCTCGCTGAGGCGCTCCTGCACCTCAGAGGTGAGGACCTGTTCGTGCTGGGG
>JBJKSN010000072.1:0-4322 GCA_046703945.1 Nitrososphaerales archaeon
TCCTGGACCACCTCGGCTATGGCGGGGATCCGCGTCGCGACCACTGGGATCCCCCTTCGCATGGCGTCGACGACCGCCAGGGCGAAGGCGTCCGCCCTGGTGGGAAGGACGAAGATGTCCGTCGTCGGCCAGACCTCGTCCCTGAGGGTGCGCCCCGGGAGGCTGTCGGACTGGCTGATCCGGGGGTCCGACCTTACCGTCGCCCTAGCCTCGGCCGTCCCGAGGGGACCCACGAACGTCAGCCTGCAGCCTCCCCCGCCGCTAAGCGACTTGAACGCCCTGAGTGTGGCGTCTCCGCCCTTCCTCCTGAACTCCCTACCGAGGTAGAGGACGTTGCACCCCTGGTGCCCCCTGCGGCTGTCGACCGTCTCGAAGGGCGGAGGGATCACGAAGACCTTCGCGGGGTCTACCCCGTCCTCGGCGAAGCCTCGCTTCGCCCACTCGGACCAGGTGACGGCGCCCGCGCACCACCTCGAGTTGAGGTAGGAGGAGAACCCCTCGTTGGCCAGCCTGCTCACGGTCCCCCCGATGTTGTTGTAACCCCGCATGAACTGACCGAAGGACTGGTCGCTCTCGTGCACCCAGCGGCGGTCGAACTTCCGGACGTCCCAGAAGAAGGAGTGAATGATCCCCGCCCCCTTCTGGTCGAGGGGGAAAAGGTGCTCCAGCGCGAAGCGGGCCACCACCAGCGCGACGTTCGCCGGGTTGAACTCGTAGCTGGCCGCCCGTTTCGGATACCTCAGCCGGTCGGTGGCCAGCCTGTACCTGACCCCACGAGGGGGGTTGAGGAGCCTTCTGAGCGCCCCGGTCCTGGGACCGCCGGTGAGCGGGTCGGTGGGGGCGACGACGAGGCATTCCAAGTCACGGCCCGAGCCGGCCGGCCGCCTGCCTGCGGCCACTGCGGGTGTCCCTTCCAAGCGCCTACGATGGGACCTTGGCGGCCTGGTCTTTAGCCAGTTCTATCAGCTCCTGCGACGCCGGCCAGCCCGTGTGGTCCCTCGGAAGCTGGAACGCTTCGGAGGTCACCTTCTTCCGCCCGACCCAGGTCACCGACGGCGCCAGCAGGGCCTTCATCTTCATGGCCCTGGTCTTGTACTTCACAACCACCTGGAACATCTCCCTGATGACGTCGTCCATCTGCTTGGTCCTGGAGAACCCCAGCGAGGGGAGGACCTTGTGCTGCACCTTGTAGTAGTGCGCCTCGCTCTCGACGCGGGGGTTCCTCACCTTCTCGAAGCCCACCCTGTACCCGAACTCCTCCGCTATGGCCTTCACCTTCTCCGCCAGCTGCACCGTGTCAAGCGTCTCGTCTATCTGGTTGACCACCCTGTACTCGCCTTCTGCGGGCGGGTTGTCGAGGAGCAGTGTCAGGCACTTTATGCTGTCATAGAGTGACAGGTATCCTCTGGTCTGCCTCCCCTTTCCGTAGATGAGCAGGTTGTTGTAGACCACCGCCTGGGCGACGTACTTGTTGATGACAGTCCCCCAGACGGAGTCGAGGTCGAACCGCGTAGAAAGCGCCTCGTCGACGATCTCGCCGGTCTGGCTCCCGTAGACCACTCCCTGCATCACATCGGTCGCCTTTAGGCGGTGGACCTTGTTGGCGAGCATCACGTTGAACGTGTCGAAAATCTTGCTCAGGTGGTACCAGCTCTGAGCGGCCCTGGGGAACATCGCCCTGTGCCTCCGGCCGTTCCTCCGTATCTCCACCGGCCCTTCGGTGATCTCGATGTTCGGGGTCCCATACTCACCCATGGTCCCCATCTTCAGCAGGTGCGCCCCGGGGACGTGCCTTGTCATGGAGAAGACTATGTTCAGGTTCGTGGCTATGTTGTTCAGCTCGGTGTAAAGGGCGTGCTCCTGGTCGATCATGCTGAACGGCGCGCTCCGCTGCTGCGCCAGGTGGACGACGCTCTGGGGCTGGTACTTCGAGATGACCCAGTCCACCTCCTTCGGGTCCCTGGCGTCGGCACGGACGAAGGTCAGGTTGTCCTTCCCGGACGCCCGCTGGTATGCCTGCAGCCTCGAGGACGGGCTTCCGATGGGGACCAGCGAGTCAGACCCCACCGACTCCACCAGCCGCCTGGTCACCAGGTTGTCGACCACGACTACGTTCTTCTCGGTCTGCCAGGCGACGTGAAGGGCGAGGGGCCAGCCGATGTACCCGTCCCCTCCGAAGATTATGACAGAGTCCTTCAACGGCACCGCCGGCCCAGCAGTACCTTCGCCAACCTGTGAAACGCCTCCGGGGGCCTATATATCCGCAGAGAACGTTGCGTATGAACGCACAGTTCAGAGCCCCCGGCGCCCTCAGATGGACACGCCGAAGGCGGAAAGGAAGCTCTGGGCCCGCCGGACCTCGCTCACAAAGTCCCGCCCCTTGGAGGTTATCGTATAGTATCTGTTTCCTCCGTTGTTGACCTCGGTGAGGAGGTCCCTCTTCTCGAGCTCCGCCAGATGCTTCATGAGCCTGTCGTGGGGGAGGTTCGCCTTCTGGAGCAGCCTGGTCGTCTTGGCGTTGCCTTCTTCGTCGGCGGCGCTCAGGATGTCGAGGTAGATCCTGATGGTGCTCCGCTGCTTCTCAGGCTGAGCCAACTCTCCCACTCCGGATTACAAAAAGGAGGAGAAGGCAGAACCCTGCGAGATTGGCGGCCCCGCCCACCAGGTACAGGTCCCCGGACGACAGCAGGCTGGCCAGGAGCTCCCCCAGGTGGGAGAGGGCGATGAGCGCGAAGCCCAGGAGCACGAAGAGCGCCAGCCTGTTCTTCAGCTCCGAGTAGGCCATGGCTCCCTGGAAGACGACGAAGGAGACGAGCACGAGTATCACCAGCTCCCCGATGTCCAGGACCAGAGTGCCGAACAGAAGCGGGGTGGCCTTGACCACGAGGATGGCGGCCGCCGTGCCCGCCACGCCGGAAGGGCCTCCCCTCTGGACTCTGATGGTGTACCCTGTCCCGATGAGGAGGTAGGCAGCGGACTGAAGGACGAGGTAGACGCCGGTGGCGCCGTAGACCAATGCTTCCCTGTCGGCGAACCTTCCGATGTTGAACTCGGCCAGGAGATAGATCGAGCCCTGGACCAGCAGGCCGACCCCCAGCAGCATGAAACCGACGCTGAGGAGCCTCAGGAAGCTCGACCCAGTCACCCTCCTGTACCTGAAGGCGTAGTAGCTCACGGCGAGGGCCACCAGCCCGCTGATGAGGTTCAGGAAGGAGTTCTCTATGAAATATGTGTGGACCATCGGCTAGGTCCCTCCTGCCGAAGGGGCAGGCGGCTGGAATGGCTGCGTGTGAATGGGCCCTGTTTTCAAGGAGCGCCTTACCCTAGTTTTGCCGGGAGGTGTTATAGGGTTTTCAACGTCCGCGCTATTGGTCTGCACCTCCTGAGTCGCAGGTCGGGCGCGGCAGCGAGCTGCTTCGCGCCGACGCTCCCTCCCGGAGGGAACGCCAAGGATAAGTCGCACCTGAAATGCCCGCGGCTGGTTGGCCAGGTCTGCTTCCAAGGTCAAGGGGCTCTTCACGGCGCTTCTGACCCCCTTCGACGACGCGGGGAGAGTGGACGCGGACCGGCTGGCGAAGCTGGTGCAGTTCCAGGTGTCGAAGGGGGTCGACGGGGTCTTCCCCTGCGGGAGCACAGGGCTCGGGCCCATGCTCACGGTGGAAGAGAGGAAGTCGGTCGCCGAGGGGGCCATAGGCGCCGCCCGCAGGAGGGTCCCGGTGGTGGTCCAGGTGGGCGCGGCCGACACGGCTTCCGCCGTCGACCTGGCCAGGCACGCCGAAGACGCGGGGGCCTACGCCGTGGCCAGCCTCCAAGGATGTCGCCATCTACGGCGAGGACACCGACTGGGGCCGCTCGTTCGGCGCCGGCCTCAAGGCCGACTTCACCCAGACCGGCTGGACCGTCGTCAGCGAGGACTACTTCCCGACGACCCAGACCGACTTCTCGTCGCTGATGTCGCGGTACAAGAGCCAGAACGTGCCGGTCATCGCGGGCACGAGCACGGCGGCCGCCTCCATCACCGCCTTCATCAAGGCCGCCGACGACGCGGGCCTCAAGTCGCTCATCGTGGCGGACGGCCTCGGCTGGTTCGGCGACTGGTACAAGATGACCGGCTCGTCCTCGGACTACGTCCTCGACTCCGTGCCGGGCTTCGCGACCGACAAGGCCAAGAAGTTCCAGTCCGACTACAAGGCCAAGTACGGCACCGACCCGAGCGCGGCGGCGGCCGGCCTGTCCTACGACTGGACCAACTTCTTCATCAAGGTCCTCCAGCAGACGCTTGCCGACCAGGGCTCCATCACCAGCGCGACGCTGTACAAGGA
>JBJKSN010000073.1:0-6579 GCA_046703945.1 Nitrososphaerales archaeon
GCCATGGGGCGACCGCCTGTAAGGGCCATGCGCCCAGCCCCATGCGGCCTAGAAAGCTGCCCACCCTGCATCAGCCACGACGCAGGACCCGTTCAGATACCCAGACGCGTCCGAGACTAGGAAGAGCGCCACCCTCGCGACCTCTTCGGGCTCTCCGACCCTGGGCATCGTAGCCATGGTCTTCCTGAGGTTCTCCATCCCCAGGGGGTTTGGAGCGGAGCTCCCCACCCCGATGGCGGTCTGCACCGCGCCCAGGACCAGGGCGTTGCACCGGATCCCGTCCTTGCCGTATGAAGCCGCGATGCTCTTCGTCAAGCCGATGAGGCCGTGTTTGGACACCGTGTAGGCGGCCCCGGCCCTCGCGCCGAAGACGCCAGCCAGGGACGCGGTGTTCAGTATGACCCCGCCGCCGTGCTCGACCATCGAAGGTATCACCCTCCTGCTCGCCCTGAAAGGCGCCGCCAGGTTGACGGCCAGGACCCTGTCCCACACCTCGTCGGGAGTCTCCGCGGCGGGCCTTGCCCCGTCCATAATCCCGGCGTTGTTGCAGAGGATGTCGACCTTGCCGAAGCTGCTGAGGGCGCCGTCGATCATGCCGTCGACCTCTGCACCGACGGAAAGGTCCGCGGTCACCCCGGTCGCGTCGTTGCCGCTTCCCTTGATCTCTTCGACCACCCCGCTGACCCTCTCCGGGACCACGTCGACCGCCATGATCTTGCACCCGCTCTCGGCGAACAGCTTCGCCATGGCCCTTCCGATGCCGGAGCCGGCTCCGGTCACGACGGCGGCCTTGCCCTGCAGCGAAGACGATGCCTGGCCCGCTTCACCCAATGGCGGTCGTCTTAGAGAGAGGGAATCGATATTTAAGATTGGGCGGTTATCAACACTGAGAATCGACCTGATGGCTTATATCGCCTCCGACGGGCTGTTTTAGCACTTGAGCACGAGGACAACCCTAATCGGAGGTCTCACCGTGGCGGTGCTCGCGGTGGCACTCATACTTTCTGGATTCGGAGCGGCCCTGGCCGTGGGCGGGACCGGATCGAAGGTCGTGTCAACCACCACCGTGATGCAGACCACCAACTCCACCTCGGCTTCCCCCTACGTGGTGACGCTGGTCATCACGACCAACAACATATTCAACTCCACGGTCCAGGACCAGCCCGCCTACTTCGTCCTCGGCCCCAACGGCCTGGAGTCTTCTGCGAACATCTCCCTCCCGGCGAACCGTCTCATCAAGATGGTCATCATCAACTATGACGACGGCAACGCCTCACTGGTGCTGCCCAACGACAACGTGGTGTCCGGGACCACGGGAAACAGCATCTACGTGGCCTCCAACGACTATGTCAACGCCAGCCAGGGCCCCTCCGGGATAGTGGTGAAGGGCGGAGAGAACCTCACGTCTGTCCCTCTGGCTGACATCGCCCACACGTTCACCGTGCCCTCGCTCAACCTCAACATCCCTGTCCCTCTCAGCTCGACGGTGGTCGCCTACTTCACGGTGAGCCACCCCGGCACCTTCTTCTGGTTCTGCGAGACCCGCTGCGGCTTCGGTGTCGACGGGACTCTGGGCGCCATGTCCACCCCTGGATGGATGACCGGCTCGCTGGTGGCGAGCTGAAATACTGACGCCGCCCGCACTGTGAGGGGTGACCTGGGACCAGTGAGCGCCGAACAGCCCGTGGATTCCACCGCCAGGAGAGAGGCAGACAAGTCGAGGCGCGAGTTCCTGAAGATAGCCGCCGCCATCTCCGGCGCCCTCGCCGTGGGCGGCATAGCTTCGGTGATGAAGTCGGTCGTCATCCCCGCGGTCCCCACGAACTCTGGCCCGCCGACGAGCTTCCCCAGGGTCAAGGTCTCGAGCGTCTCGGAGCTCTCCACCGGGGTCGTC
Organism: Nitrososphaerales archaeon; assembly: GCA_046703945.1. Taxonomy (GTDB): domain Archaea; phylum Thermoproteota; class Nitrososphaeria; order Nitrososphaerales; family Gagatemarchaeaceae; genus UBA183. The sequence continues at coordinate 1,895 of JBJKSN010000073.1, forward strand.
GTGATATTCAACTATCCGCTCAACAACGAGCCGAACATACTGGTGAAGCTCGGCCAGAAGGCCGAGGGGGGCGTCGGCCCCGACGGCGACATCGTTGCGTTCAGCCAGATCTGCCAGCACCTCGGGTGCATCTGGGGCTTCGTAGCCCAGGGCAAGTCCCCCACGGTGAACCCCTCCTTCGTCGCGCCGGGACCCGTGGGGTACTGTCCGTGCCACGGCAGCGTCTACGACCTGCTCGAGTCTGGGAAGGTTATCGGGGGGCCGGCGCCGAGGCCTGCGCCCCAGGTCCAGCTCCAGGCTGACGCGTCCGGAGACATCTACGCAGTTACCATGGGGCCTCCGGCGATCTTCGGCCACGACACCGGGTCCACCGACGTGACGAACGACCTCCAGGGCGGCACCCTGGTCAGCTCTACCTAGGAGTGGTGTTGGTTGACAGAGAAGCCTAGTCTATCACAACGGCTGGCGGGCTGGTTCGACTCGAGGTTCGGCCTGAGCTACCCCCTCCTCCGGCCGGTCCCGAAGTACGCCATGAACCCATTCTACTGGCTGGGCGCCCTGACGGTGGTGGCGTTCGTCATCCAGGGGGTGACCGGGGCCATAATGATGCTCTACTACGTCCCCAGCCCTACCCAGGCCTACTCCTCCACCCAGTACATCTTCCAGAGCGTGTACAACGGGAGGTTCCTCGAGACCATCCACCTGTACACCGCCTACGCCATGATCACCCTCGCGTTCATGCACATGATGAGGGGATACTTCGTGTCGGTCCACAAGAATCCCAGGGAGGCGATGTGGGTCATAGGGATGCTGATGGGATTTGTGACGCTGGGGTTCGGCTTCACAGGATACCTCCTCCCCTGGACAGTCATATCGAAGTCCGCCACGGACGTCGGCGTGGGGATGGTGAGCGCCCTCCCCCAGCCCATCTCATCGCTCCTGACCTTCCTGATAGTGGGCAACGGAGGGGACTCGGCTGAGATCCTGAGGTTCTTCGACCTCCACGTGATGCTCCTCCCGGCCGCTCTGCTGATCCTCCTCGTGGCGAAGATGTACATGCTGGAGTCGCACGGCGTAGCCGCGCCTTCCGGCGGAGAGCCCGCAGAGCCAAGGCCCAAGCTCTCCCCCATCTTCCCGGATGTCACCATGTATCTCTTCGAGCTGTCCCTGCTCTTCGGGGCCGGGATGCTCCTGATCTCGGCGCTGTTCCCGCTCAACCTCCCGCCCCAGTACACGGCGGCGGCCGCGTCCCAGTACATCCCCCAGCCTGACTGGTACTTCCTCTGGATCTATCAGGTCCTCAAGATAAAGATCTTCGAAGGGACCACAGGCCTGGCCATGGCGCTGACCGTGGTGTCGGCCATCTTCGTCCTGCTGATAGTCCTCCCGTTCATCGACCGCGGCAAGGAGAGGGCGGCCTCCAGGCGGCCGATATACACCACCCTCGGTGTGATATTCGTGGCCGAGGTCGTGGCCCTGTCCTACTGGGGGATGGTGACGCCGGGGAAGATAATACCGGTCGAGCAGGCGGCTCTCGTGGTCGGCGGGACCGCGCTCCTGGTGGCCGTGGGCTCGGCCCTGATCTATCGGCTGATGTACTCCAGGGCCAAGGGGAGACTGGCGCTGGCCCCTGCGAAGAGCATACCCCCCTCGGAGCTGAGGAGCGGGCTCGCCTTCACAGGCCTGGTGGCTCTCGGCGCGTACTCCCTGGGGACTCTGGTCAACGGCGCCGCAGGGCTTCTCTTCGGCGGCTTCTCTCTCGCGGGTCTGGAATGGGTGGCCGCCGCGTCGGCGCTCCTGGCCCTCGACCTCCTTGGGAGCGTCTTCCTCATCTACAGGCTGGACCTCAGGACAGGGAGCATACGGCGGAGGGTGAAAGCCCTGGAAACAGGGTGGAGGAGCCGAGGTTGAAGCTCCGGGCCACGCTGATTGCCGTCCAGGTCGTCTTCCTCATCGCCCTCCAGGGGACGTCTCTGGTGGTGTTGTGGCTCCTAAACCCTCTCACCCAGGCCCAGACGGACACCTTCGCGCTCTACCTCAGCATCGACCTCCTGGCCTTCGCCATAATGTCCTACATCTACAGGACCAGGCGGTCCGAAGGCGAGCCGAACCCAGCCTGGCTGGCTGTAGGATACCTCGTCTTGATCGTCCTTCTGGTCTCCAACCTGCTCATGGCCTAGCGTCCAGGCGCCGGGGAGGCCTTCGCCTCCTTGTGGTACAGGAAGCAGGCGACCTCCCTCCCTTCGGCGGCCGCCAGGGCCGGGTCCTTCTCCCTGCAGAGGTCGAAGGCGTACTTGCACCTGTTGCTGTATCTGCACCCCCGCGGGAGGTCTGTGAAGCTCGGGGGGTCCCCCGATATCTTCACCTCGGTGACCTTCTTCGTGATGTCCATGGTCGGGACGCAGCTGAGCAGGTCCTGGGTGTAGGGGTGCATCGGCTTCCCGATCACGTCCTTCGCCGCCCCCCGCTCGACCATCTCTCCGGCGTACATCACAGCGATGCGGTCCGAGACGTACTGGGCGACGGCCATGTTGTGGCTGATGAAGAGATAGGACGCCCCGGACTTGGACTGGAGGTCCAGGAGGAGGTTCAGGATCTGCGCCTGGATCGACACGTCCAGGTTCGAGGTGGGCTCGTCGAGGACCACGACCTGCGGGTCTCCGACTATGGCCCGGGCTATCCCGATCCTCTGCCTCTGTCCTCCCGAGAACTCGTGGACGTACTTTGACATCGCCGAGGGGTCGAGGCCCACCAGGGACATGGCGCGCCCGGTCCTCTCCTCGATCTCGGCCCGGTCCTTCATCCCCGACCCCAGCAGGGGCTCGGCCACTATGTCCTTCACGTGGAGGCGCGGGTCGAGGCTGGAATAGGGGTCCTGGAAGACGATCTGCATGTTCCTCCGGAGCCTGCGAAGCTCCGAGCCCTTCATGGCCCCGATGTCCTGGCCTGAGAACAGCACCCGGCCCCCGCTCGGTTTCACCAGCCTCAGCAGGGCGAACCCCAGGGTCGACTTGCCGCTCCCGGACTCGCCGATCACGGTCATCACCTCGCCCTTCCTGACCGAAAGGTCGACGGCGTCCACCGGCTTGATCTCTCTGCGGACGCTGCCAAGGAACCCTGTCCTGACGTTGTAGGTGACGCTGAGCGCTTCCGCGCTCATCACGTCTTCAGTAGAGGTGGCACGCGACAAAGTGGTTCTTCTCCAGCTCCTTCAGCTCCGTCTCTTCGGTCCTGCACCTTTCCATGGCGAACTTGCAGCGCGGGTTGAACTTGCAGCCTGAAGGGAGCCGCAGGATGTCGGGCGGGGACCCCGGTATCTGCTCTATCCTCCTCTCCCCTTTGAAGCCGCCCGGGATGGACCCGATGAGGCCCTTCGTGTACGGGTGGAGCGGGTTCTTCAGCACGGCCTCGGCCGGCCCGTGCTCCACCACCTCGCCGGCGTACATGACGGCCACCCGCTGCGCCACCTGCCCGACGACCAATATGTCGTGGGAGACGAAGATTATGGACGTCCCCTCCCTGCTGAGCTTCAGCAGGAGCGAGAGGACCTGTGCCTGGGTGGTGACGTCGAGGGCCGTGGTGGGCTCGTCGGCGACCAGGAGCCTGGGGCGCAGGAGGAACGACATGGCTATCATCACCCTCTGCCTTTCGCCCCCCGAGAGCTCGTGGGGGTACTTGGCAGCGGTCCGTTCAGGGTCGCTTATCCTGACCTGGCGTAGTGCCTCCACCGCCTCCTTCGATGGAGGGTCGGCCCGCTCCCGGCCCATGGCGAACCTCGGGTCCGATCCCTTCGGCACGGCCATGGCGTCAGACCTGAACATCTCGAGCTTGCCGTGTTCGCCCCTGGAGACCACCGCCTCTGAAAGCTGGTCCGACACCCGCATTACGGGGTTGAGGCTCGTCATGGGCTCCTGGAAGATCATGGTCATGCCGGCGCCCCTGTAGCGGTGGGCGTCCTTGCTTGGGAGGGCCACCACGTCCTTCCCCATGACCCTGATCTCCCCCCTGGCCCTGGCGTTGGCAGGGAGCAGCTTCATGATGGCCAGGGCCAGGCTGCTCTTTCCCGAGCCGCTCTCCCCCACAACCCCTATCACTTCGCCCGCTCCAACGGAAAGGCTGACCCCGCGGACCGCGCTTGCCCAGGCTGCCTTGGTCCGATAGTCCACCCACAGGTCCGAGACCGTCAGCGCGTCCGTCAACGCTGCCCCCTGAGCCTGGGGTCAAAGACGTCCCTCAGCCCCTCCCCCGCCAGGGAGAAGCCCAGCGCGAGTATCATCAGCACGAGCCCGGGGAACACCGACCACCACCAGTTCCCGGGGAGCGCGCTCAGGCCGTCGTAGACCATCCTCCCGAGCTCCGGGGTCGGAGGGGAGGCCCCCAGCCCGAAGAACGCGAACACGGAGTACAAGAGAAGCACGGTCCCCATGTCCAGGGTGGCGTAGACGGCCATCACAGAAGCCAGGTGCGGGATGATGTGCGTCCTTATGATCCGCATCCTCCCCACTCCGGACGCCTCGGCGGCGCGCACGAAGGGCATCTGCTTTATCATTATCACCTGCGCCCTGGCGAGCCTGGTGTAGAAGGGCCAGCCGACGATTATCAGGGCTACCTCGCTGTAGAACACGCGGAGCCCCGCTGCGCTGGCGCCGAGTATGGCGGCTATCGTCAGCGCGAGGACTATGGAG
>JBJKSN010000074.1:0-7017 GCA_046703945.1 Nitrososphaerales archaeon
AGGCTGGTGTTGCCCGCCGGGACCAGGATGTCGTCTGGGGCCTTGTCGCCCGCCCTGGCCGGGAGGTAGACCTTGTTCTTGTCCAGGGTGAGGAAGAGCTTGAAGGGGTCGTAGGTTGAGAAGATGAGGGCGTTCTGCCCCGTGAGGTGCGAGAGCAGCTGGTCGGCGTTCTTGATCCCCGCCTTCTTGAGCCCGCGTATGGCAAGGGTGTTCTTGACGACGAAGACCTCTGCGTGCTGCCTCAGAGCCTTGCGCACCGCCATCAGCTGGCTTGCCCTTACCTTCGAGAGGCTGGTCACAGCAAGGACCGGGTACTTCTGGGCGAGGGAGGCGACCCGCTCGACGGTCTCTACCTTCTCCTGGTTGGGCTTGTGGACCTGGACTGTCTCGCTCAACTACTCCACCGCCTGCTTCGCAGGCTTGCCCATCGTCGTCTTGACCATGACCGTCTTGATGTTCCTGTCGCCGTTGGGGAGCTTCTTGGACACCGCGTTGACCACGGCCACTATGTTCTCCGCCAGGTCGGCCTCGGAGAGCTGGCTGTCCCCCACCTTGGCCATCACGCCCAGGGAGCCCCTGCTCCTGACCCTGATAGCGGTCCTCATCCTGTTGATCATGGCCTCTATGGGCGAGTTCGGCGGGACCGGGGCCGGTATCTTCCCCTTGGGGCCGAGCGCCTGGCCGAGCACCTTGCCCACCCTCGGCATGAGGGCCGTGTCTGCCAGGAAGAAGTCGTAGGCCCTGGCGAGCTTCTTGGCGTCCCTCTTGGTCCCGCCATAGTTCTCCAGCTGGGCCGGGTCCATGACAAGGTTCGCGTTGGCGTTCTTCGCCCTGACCGCAAGGTCCCCGGACCCTATGAAGCAGACCTTGGCCTGCTTGGCGGTGGGGTGGGGGAGGTAGACTATCTCGTTGATGTTGAGGTCAGTCTTCTTGGGGTCTACTTCCTTCAGCGAGATCAGTACTTCGACCGACTGGGTGAACTTCGTCTCCTTGGCCTGGCCCTTACCCTTCTTGACCAGTTCCGCGAGCTGCTGGTTCGAGAGCACGCACTATTCACGAATTCCTTGCCGAGCCTTCAAACACCGGATAAAAGCCTTCTGCCTGTCACTGGAACTTTGAGTCCCACTTGCCGTCATCAATCTCTTTCATGAACTCCCTGGCGTCTTTCCCCTCGATTTTGACCCCCATGCTGACGCAGCTCCCCACTACCTCCTTCGCCGCGGACCTGACGGTGGCAGCGTAGGACCCGGCGATCTTGCTCCGGGCGATGGTGACGACCTTGTCCATGGTGAGCTCCCCGACGAACTCGAGGTTGGGCTTGCCCGAACCCTTGGGTATCCCCGACTCCTTGGCCACCAGGGCAGACGTGGTAGGCGTCCCGACGGATATGGTGAACTGCTTGGTCTCCTTGTCTACCTCCACCTTCACCGGGACCCTCATCCCCTTGAAGTCCTCGGTCTTTTTGTTGATCTCGTTGACTATGCCGAGGACGTTGACCCCGAGGGGGCCCAGCGCAGGACCGAGGGGCGGCCCGGCACTCGCCTCTCCGCCGGTCACCAGGACGTTGATTACCTGCTTTTCACCCATTCAGACTCACTTCTGCTCCGGCTTGGCCCTGGCCACGAGCTTGGCGTAGGCCGCGTCGATGGTGATGGGCATGGCGAAGGCGGTGTCCAGCAGCGAGACGGTAATCTCCTGCTTCTCCTTCTCCACCCTGGATATCTTCGCCCGCATCCCCTTGAACGGACCTGCGACTATCTCGATGGTGTCCTCGGCGTTCAGCTCGGCCACCATGGACTTCGTGACCAGGAACTTCTCGATGTCCGAGTACTGCATCATGCCGGGGATCTTGCTCCTCACGTGCTTGAACCCCTGGATGCTCTCGTCCACGACCTGGCTGTTGGGGGCCTCGAAGAGGACGTATCCCTTCCAGGTGTCCAGGGCCAGGACCGAGTAGATCGGCTTCCCCTTCTGGATTGCCCTGTTGGCCACGAAGGTCGCCACGGTCCTTTCCTGACCTCCGGTGGTCTTTACCGGGAAGATGGAGCTGTTCCTCTCTTGATCGTTCAGAACCGACACGGTGAAAAAAGGCCGAGTTTCGTTGTCCTAATAACCTTTAGCCGAAGAAGATGACCCCGACCAGCTTGATGAGGAATCCTACCGTCCCGACCACGGCGATGCCTAGCGCGACCAGTTTGAGGTAGAGGGTGAACTCGTCCCTGTCGCTCTTGTGCGCGAGCCTGAATATCGCCTGCGACGACCTCAGGAAGTCACGGAACCCCATGGCCCTACGTAGGGCCGCAGCCTTGGTCGGCTTATATGTCTAATGCCTCTTCGGAACCCGCCGCCGGGACGCCAAGCCAGCCCCAGCGTTAATACCGGACCCAGAGGGCCTGGCCGCCATGATCGCCCAGGGAGAGCCCGCCACGGTCATCGTGGCCTCCACCACCGACCTCGCATCGAAGACCCTCGCCTCCGCCCTGGCCGAGGGGGAGGGGTTCTCGTCCACTGGGGTGAACCTCCTCGGAGAGCCTGTCTACCAGAAGGGTTCGTTCCTCCTGGCCCGCTTCGAGGGGCCCATCGTCTCCCCGCCGAACCTGGACGAGTACTTCAACCCCCGGGCATACATCTTCCTGTCGAGGCACAGCGCCGAGTCCGGAATCGCCTCCCTGACGGCCCACACCACGGGTAACTTCTCCGCGGAGGCAGAGATCGGAGGGGCCGGGAAAGAGCTGGGGAGGGTGGACCCGGGGCTCCTCAAGAACTACATGGTCGCGCTCTGGGCCCACAGGGCGGAGGTGGGCACCTACGAGATCACCATCGAGGCGACGCACCATGGGCCAACCTCGCTGCAGAAACCTGTCCTCTTCGTCGAGCTCGGCTCGACCGAGGAATACTGGGGGGATGCGAAGGCGGCCAGGGTGGTCGCCAGGGCGCTCATGGAGAGCCTGTCGGAGAAGCGGACGTGGGAGAGAGTGGCCCTCGGCTTCGGCGGGACCCACTACTCCCAGAAGTTCACCAGGCTCCTCCTCGACGGCGACCTGGCCATCTCATACGTGGCGCCCAAGTACGCCCTGGAACAGATAGACGAGGGGATGATGGGGCAGATGCTGCAGCGAACCGCAGCGCCCGTCAGGTACGCCGTCCTGGACTGGAAGGGGCTGGGCCCCCACAAGGAGAAGATAGTGAACCTGGTGAAGCAGTTCGGCCTGGAAGAGATCAGGGTCTGAAGGTCATGCGCCGGACATGGTGACCAGCTGCCCTACGGCTTCCCCGGCCACCTCTATGCTGTCCAGATAGTCCCTGACGCGGACGGCTTCGCCGTCGGTGTGGCTCGTCCCGGAGAGCCCAGGGCCGTAGGTCAGGCAGGAGGCGCCCTTCTTGCTGGCGAAGGTGTTCATGTCCCCGGTCCCTGTCTTTCTGACCAGGGAGGGCTTCCTGCCGAGGCGGATGAGGATCGCCCTCTGGAACGCCCTGACCAGCCTGGAGCCCACGTCCACCTCATAGGCCTCGGTGGGGAGGCCAGGGGTAAGGTCCACTTCAACCCCTTCTTCTGATGACCCGACAGCGGACCGGATGTCGCCGAGGGCCCGGGCCGACGGAAGGCCTGGCGGGAGGCGGACGTCGAAGGTCGCGTCGCAGAGCCCGGGGACCACGTTCTGGTAGGAGCCGGCGCTCACGAGCGTGGGGGTGATGGACACAGACCTGAAGTGGTCGCCCTGGACCTGGCGGCTGGCCTCGTACTCCTTCAGCCTGCCGAGGACCCTGGAGAACTCGTCGAAGGCGCTCTTGTGGGCCCAGGGGGATCCTGCGTGCCCTCCGGCGGTCCGCACGGCCACCCGCAGGCTCATCCTGCCCCGATAGCCGATGGTTATCCTCTCTGCCCCGCTGGGCTCGCCGAAAACGGCGTAGTCGTAGGATGCGCTCCCCCTGGCGAGCTGCTCCACCCCGGCCCCGTCCCCCTCCTCCTCGGTCGCCCCCGCGAACGTTATCCTCACGCCAGAGTCCGCCGCCCTGGCCCCCGCCAGGAGGAGGGCACAGAGCGGGGACTTGGCATCAGCAGCCCCCCTCCCGTAGACCGTGCCCCCTGACTTCCTCACCGGGAGCCTTCCCGGCACCGTGTCCATGTGCCCGCAGAGGAGGAGCCGTGGCTTCCCCTTCCCCACCTCCCCGACCACGTTCCCGGCCCTGTCCGTCCTCACCCTCGAGTACCCCAGGCGCGTCATGCTGTCCGCGAGGAAGGCTGCGAGCTCGCCCTCTTCCCCCGTAGGGGAGTAGACCTTCAGGGAGCCGACGAGTAACCTGACGGCCTCCCCGTCACGGGCGTTCATCTCCCTTGGGCGGCTGCCTGGCCGCCGCCGGCTCGTCCAGACGCGCTGAACGAGGTCAAAACCGGCCTGCCTCCGCCTCGCCTATGGCGCCGTCGATGACCTCTAGCCCTCTGGCCAGCTGCGCGTCCTCCACCACCAGCGGGGGAAGGAACCTGAACGTGTCCCTCCCTGAGTAGGCGGTGATGACCCCTCTGGCCTGGGCCAAGAGGAGCATGGAGTGGATGTCCACCCTGGTCTGCAGGGCGAGCATGAGCCCCAGACCTCGCACCTCCTTGGTCAGCTTGTGGGCCGACGCGACTCTGGAGAGACCTGCCTTCAGCACGTCCCCCTTCTCTTTCGCCTTCCCTGGCAGGTCGTTCTTGGCGATGTAGTCGAGGGTGGCAGAGCCCGCGGCGCAGGAGAGAGGGTTGCCGGCGAAGGTGCTGGTGTGCTCGCCCCCCTTCAGGCTCGCGGCGACCTCGTCGGTGGTCAGGGCGGCGCCTATGGGGAGGCCTCCTCCGAGCCCCTTGGACACGGTCATGATGTCAGGGACGACCCCCCAGTGCTCCGAAGCCCACATCTTGCCTGTCCGCCCCAGGCCGGACTGGATCTCGTCGAAGATCAGCATGGCCCCGTTCCTGTCGCAGATCTCCCTCACCTCCTTGAAGTACCCCTCCGGGGGGAGGACGATGCCACTCTCCCCCTGGATGGGCTCCGCGATGACCGCCGCGGTGTCCCCGTCGACCAGTGGCTCCAACGACTTCGCATCCCCGTACTCGGCGAACCCGAAGCCGTCGAGGAGGGGCCCGAAGGGGTCCCGGTACTTCTTGCTCCAGGTGGCCGAAAGGGAGCCGTAGGTCTTGCCATGGAAGGCGCCCTTCATCGCCACGACCTTCTTCCTCGAAGTGTGCCGCCTCGCCAGCTTGATGGCCGCCTCCACGGACTCTGTGCCGGTGTTGGTCAGCAGGACCTTCCTCAGGCCCCCCGGCGCCGCCTTCGCCAGGCGCTCCACGAAGCCCGCCCTGGCGTCGTTGTAGTAGGAGCCGTGGCAGGTGATCAGGTTCCCGGCCTGCTCCTTCACCGCGTCGATCACCGAGTCGTTGCAGTGGCCGACCAGAGCCACCCCGATGCCTGACATGAAATCGATGTACTCCTTCCCTTCAGAGTCCCAGACCAGGGACCCTTTCCCCCTCACGATGGCAGTGGGGAACTTGTTGAAGGCCCGGACCTCGTAGGAGTCCTCCAGGCCGCGGATCCGCTCGGTCATGGTGTGATCACCGTGCACCCCTCGTGGGACATCGCCCTGGACAGGGGGCCCTCCTTCGTGCCGGAGCAAATCACTGCCTCCTTGACGCCAGCCCTCACGGCCTCCACCGCGGCCATGACCTTCTTTTGCATGCCGAAACCTATCTTCGGGAGGCTCGCCGCCGCCTCTTCGGCTGAGAGGTGCCCGACCAGGGCGCCGTCGAGGTTCAGGCCGTCGACGTTGGTGGCGAACACGACGGCGTCGGCCCCTGCCCCGGCTGCTATGGAGCTGGCGGCCCTGTCGCCGTCGACGTTGAGAGGCTCTCCTTCTTCCCCCACCGCCACCGGCGAGACGACCGGGACATATCCCCGACTGAGGAGCACGTCCAGGAGTGACGGGTCCACCTTGTTCACCCTCCCAGTGTACCCTCCGTCGATGGCGACCTTCCGCCCTCTCTCGTCCACTATGACCAGCTTTGACTTGCGCTTCGCCGTGATCAGAGGCCCGTCCCCGCCCGCGAGGGAGACCCCCCTCAGCCCTGCCCTGGCGAGGGACTGCACAAGGCGTTTGGCCAGGAGCCCGCTCATCACCATCTGGTAGATCTCCGCCGTCTCTCTGTCGGTGTATCTGCTCCTGATCCCGTCAGGGGAGACGACGAAGCGCTGCTCCTTCCCCAGGCGGGTGGCGTACTCCGTCACCACGTCGCCTCCCCCGTGCACGAGGACGAGCTGGTGCGAGGGGGACAGCTCCGCTGCGTCCCTGACCAGTGCCTCGGGGACGCCTGACTTCATCAGGCTCCCTCCGACCTTGACGACCATCCTCATGCCCCTACACCGGGTGCAGCGGCGCCATCGTCAGCCCCGCTTTCTCGTCGAAGCCAAGCATGAGGTTCATCGACTGGACGGCGTTCCCCGCGGCCCCCTTCACCAGGTTGTCGGTGGCGCCGAGGGCTACTATCCGCCCCGTCCTCTCTTCTGTCTCGAACCCTACGTCGCAGAAATTAGAACCCACGACCAGCTTCGGGTCCGGGAGCCTGAAGGGCCCCTGCCTGTCCTTGACTATCCTGACGAAGTAGCTCCCGGAGTACGCTTCGCGGTAGGCCTTCCACAGGTCCACCGGCTTGTACTCCCCTGAAGCGAAGAGGTGCGACGTGCTCAGGATCCCCCTCACCATGTTCACGCCATGGGCCGACATGGACACCCTGACCGGGGCTCCGGCCTCGGACGAGAGGACCTGCTCGATCTCGGCGGCGTGCCTGTGGCCAGCGGGCTTGTAGGGCCTGACCACGCTGAAGCGCTCGGAGAAGTGCGTCGCCAGGGAAGGCTTGCCGCCGGAACCCGAGGAGCCTACCTTCGCGTCGACCACGACGTGCTCCGGGTCTATCCCCAGGGACTTCGTCCTGAAGAGGGGGGCGAGCGCCAGGATGGTGGTGATCGCCATGCAGCCGGGCGATGCCACGAG
>JBJKSN010000075.1:0-9688 GCA_046703945.1 Nitrososphaerales archaeon
TTCCTGGGCCTTCTGAAACCCCTCATCGCCGCAGGGAAGCTGGGGCCGGTCCTGGCGCAGCTCCCTCCGAGCTACTCATTCCAGGAAGACTTCGAGACGCTGAAACGCTTCTTCGACATAGCCCCCGAAGACCTGATGTTCGCTGTGGAGTTCCGCCACCCATCTTGGCTGAGAAAAGAGGTCTGGTCGTACCTCAGGAGCAAGAACCTGGCCAACGTGATTGTGGACGAGCCCCTTCTCCCCCCCGACACGGTCGTGACAGCGGACTTCGCCTTCGTGAGATGGCATGGGAGAGGGAGCAGGCCTTGGTACAACTACAGGTATGCCGATGGCGAGCTCGACAGTTGGGTTCCGAAGGTCAAGGACGTCACGGCCAGGGTCACGAAGACGTTCGGCTACTTCAACAACCACTTCAAGGGGTTCGCGGTTGAGAACTCCCTCAAGATGATGGAGAAGCTAGGCGTGTCGACTCCCCTCCAGAGCGAGGCGAGGGTGAAGGCCACCAAGTTCATCACCACCGGCAGAAGAGACACCGGGGAAGGGAGCATGCTGGAGTTCGTCGGCGGAGGCAACGAGAAGTGAAGGCGGTCCTCCTCCTGGACGGCGAGACCCCGAAGGTCTCACCGGGCGAACTGAAGAGGATGGTCTTGAAGGCAGGGATAGGAGTGGGGAAGACCGGGGCGGACTTCGGCATCGTCGTGGGGGGCGATGGGCGGTTCAGCAGGTACGGGCGGACAGAGAAGATTCCGCTGCTCTTCGTGGGGGTGCGGTCGAGGGGGGCCGTGGGGTCGAAGGCTCACCTCGCCCAGGCCGTCTTTGACGAGCTCCCAGAAGCGTTGGCACGCATCAGGTCAGGAGACTACGAGATAGACGCCCATCGGCGGCTGAGGGTACTCAAGGGGGCGAAGGTGCTGGGGGAGGTGTTCACCGACGTCTACCTTCAGAGAGGAGACGAGGGGAGCTGCCTCCGATACAAGGTGAGGGTGTCTGGCGACGGGGTGGAGTTCGAAGAGGCGGCCATAGCCGACGGGGTCGTCGTCGCCACCAGGGCAGGGTCCACGGGGTACTACTCCTACGTCGACAGGATCAGGGGCGACATGATCGAGCCTTCGGAGTTCGCCCACATCGGAAGAGACGAGGTTGGGATATGCCACATCGTCCCCACCTACACCGAGAGGCTCGGTGCAGGGACCCATCCTCTGAGATACACGGTTCCCTGGGGGAGCAAGATAGAGATCTCACTGTTCAGGGAGGCAGACGCGAGGCTCTTCGGCGTCATAGACCGTCGAACGGGGATCAAAGTCGCCATGGGAGAGAAGGTCACGATAATCGCGGGGAAGGATGTCACGCGAGTGATGACGCTGCGCTGACGAACCTCATGCGTCAGAGGGAGAGAGCTCTACTCCGGTGGCTATGTACTCGACCGTCTCGCCGATGTAGGTCGCATGGTCCGCTATGCGCTCGAGGTACCTCAGTATCAGCATCGAGGAAAGCGCGCACTTGATGTCATCCTTCACGTGAAGCTTCTCCTTCACGTTGTCTCTGAAGCTGGAGTCGATGGCGTCGTCCAGAGACGGTATCTTCCTCGCCAGCTCGACGTCTCTTCTGGCGAAGGCATCCACGCTCATCCTTATCATCTCCTGCGTCTTCTGGGCCGTCGCGACTACGGAGGCGTGGTCGCACTTGCTCAGGTCTCCGAACATCTGGAGGACCTCCGTGATGTCGAGAGCGTATCGCCCGTACCTGAAGAACCCGTACGAGATCTCGAGGCAGGCCTTGAGGAACCTGAGGTCAGACGCGACAGGCTGGTACCTCGCGATTATCTCGACGGAAAGGTCGCTGACCTGTCGGTGGAGGGCCCTGAGGCGCTCCGACATCTGCTTCACCTCTCTCCCCTTTCCCCCTCGCTTGTAGGCTTCGATGGAGGAGGACACCGCGGCCTGGGATAGCTGCGCCATCTCGACCAGCAGCGAGTTCAGCTGGTCCAGGCCGAGGTCCATGAGCCTCATGCTTCGCTGTCCCCTCGGCCCATCTACAAGGCGCCCCTGATGTACTTCTCCGTCAGCGGGTTCCGGGGGTTCTGGAAGACGTCCGTGGCCGGACCGAACTCAACGAGGTCTCCCTTGTAGAGGAAGGCCACGTTGTCCCCTACCCTGGCCGCCTGCTGCATGTTATGGGTGACCAGGACCACCGTGTAATTCTCCTTCAGCTCAACCATCAGCTCTTCGACTTTGGACGTGGAACCAGGGTCCAAGGCGGACGCAGGTTCGTCCATGAGCAGGACCTCTGGCCTCACGGCGAGGGCGCGCGCGATGCAAAGGCGCTGCTGCTGGCCCCCAGAAAGGTCGAGGGCGCTGGCGCTCAGCCGAGTGCCGACCTCCTCCCACAGCGCGGCTTTCTCAAGGCTTTCGCGGACCAGCAGGTCGAGCTCTGGCTTGGTCTTGGTGAGCTTGTGAATCCTTGGGCCGAAGGCCACGTTGTCATAGATCGAGAGCGGGAACGGGTTCGGCTTCTGGAAGACCATCCCGACCTTGGTGCGCAGGAGTATCGGGTCGACCTCTGACGAATAGACGTCTGTGCCGTTGAGAAGAACCTGGCCCGTCACCCTGAACTTGGAGACGGCGTCGTTCATCCGGTTCAGGGTGCGAAGGAGCGTCGTCTTGCCGCACCCGGACGGCCCCATGAACACGGTGACCTTGTTGGGGGCCACTGTCAGGGAGATTTCCTTGAGGACCTTCACGTCGCCGTAGAAGGCGCTGAGGTTGGCGAGCTGGAGCCCTGCTCCGGTCTGCCGCGGCTCTTTTACACTGTTCATAGTCAATGTCTTTAGCTCTCCCTTCTCCTGCCCCTCTTCTGCTGCAGAAGGCGTAACAGCCTTCGCTCTTTCTTCCATCATTTATACCTTCGAGAACCTCCTGAGGACAACCCTGGCGATGACGTTGATGACGAGGATGGTCGTGATCAGCAAGAAGGATGAGAGATACGCCAGGTTGTGAGCGCTGTCTGACGGAAGCAGCGAGTACACGTAGACGACATAGGTGAGATACCCCACGGGGGTGTGGAGGAGGTGACCGTTGAAGTTGTAGTTGGAGAAGGACGCGGTGAATAGGAGCGGAGCGGTCTCGCTGAGGCCTATGCTCACGGCCAGCAGAATCCCCGTGAGGACGCCGGGCATCGCGAACCTCAGAGTGAGGCGGTTTATCGTCGTGCTCTTGGTGCTACCCAGCGCCATCGCGCCTTCTCTGATGTCGTTGGGGACCTTCCTTAGGGCCAGTTCAGTGGTCCTGAAGATGTAGGGGAACATCAGGATGGCCAGCGTGAGAGACCCCGCAAGGGCAGAGTACCCCCAGCCGAAGAAGAGGACAAAGATGAGGTACCCTGTGAACCCCACCACGATGGACGAGTTGCCAGCCAGCACGTCAGAGATGAACCTCAGAGCCTCGGAGAACCTGTTGTTGTTCGAAAACTCGGCCATGTATATTCCTCCCACGAGCCCCAGTGGCACGGTCACCGCCGTCGCCAGGACCATCAAGACGAAGGTGCCTGAAATGGCGTTGGAGATGCCTCCGCCGACGAAGTTGACCCCGGTACCGACCGTGATTGTGGTCAGCCTGGCCCAGGAAATCTCTTGCAGCCCCCTGAGTACGAACAGGTAGAGAAGGTCTGCGAGCGGAATCAGCACCAATGAGATGCAGACGACTGCCAGTCCCGTCATCGCGGTGTTCCATATCCGCCTCCTCCTGTAGTTCGAAGGAGGCGTGAGGCTCCATCGGGCCGGCGACGACGCTCCCTGCGAAGGCTGGACTGTTGGCAGGCGGTTTTTGGTGCTCATCGCTTCTTACACCTGCACCAGGTGCTCTGCGCTCGAGATGAACCCGCGTCTCACGAGGAGCCGAGCGACTATGTTCGCGGTCGTGGTGATGAAGAAAAGGATCAGAGCGAGTTCGACGAGAGCACTGATTTCCATGCCTGAGGGGTCAGTAAATGCGCTGTCGAAGGTCACGGCCATGAAGGCGGCGAGGGTGTTGATCGGATAATACACCGAAGCCGGCATGGTATTCAGGGCACCCTGGGACACCATGATCACTGCCATGGTCTCTCCTAGCGCACGGCCAAGGCCTAGGACCACGGAGCCGACGATCGCGGTCTTGGCATAGGGAAGGACCACCTTCCTTGTGACTTCCCAGTTTGTCATTCCGAGTGCCATCCCTGCCTCTTTCAGCTCCGTGGGCGTCTGCGCCATCGCGTCCCGGCTTATCGCCGAGATGATTGGGACGACCATCAGAGCAAGCACGATCCCTGAAGCGAGGAATCCATATGCGTAGACAGGCCCGCCGAAGCCTGGGATGAAGCCGAGATAGGTCGCCATGGCAGGCTCAACGTAATTTAGAAGCAGCGGCCCCAGCACGATCAGCCCCCAGAAGCCGAACACGATGCTGGGGATTCCTGCGAGCAGCTCGACGAAGAAAGACAGCGGGGTGGACAGGCGCTTCGGCGCCACCGTCGTCAGGAACACCGCGACCCCGAGGCTCAGAGGGGCCCCGATGAGAAGCCCGAGCCCGGACGAGATAAGCGTCCCGGTGAAGAAGACCAACATCCCATAGGAGGCGCCTGACATCGCTGGGAACCCACGAATCGAAGTCAGGGTGGTCGATATGCCCGGGTTCCAGATGATGGTCGTCAGGAAGTGCAGCCCGTTGACCACTATCGACGGCGCGCTGTAAATCACCAGCACGACGAGAATCATAAAAAGGAAAAGGGCCGCACTGCTTCCCAGCAGTGCGGAGGCAAAGGAGTAGACCCGGTCTGCCGACCGCTTCCAGCTGTTCCCAGCTTTCATCTGCGTCCGACCCTTGTCTATGGTCCTATTTGCGCGATTTGTGCGTAGCTGAGAGTTGCGATGGAGCTAGGCAAGGCCACGAACCCGACTTTGTTCAGGTACGAGGCTGCGTTGCCGTTCTGAGGCATGATACACCAGTTCAGGAATGTCTTGACCACCTGGGCCGTGTTACTGTTGGCCTGGGTGTTGGACACGATGGCGTACTCGTAGTTGATGATTGGGTATGAGTTCGGCCCTGGTGCGTAGACCAGAGAGATTGCCTCGTTGGGAGGGGTCGCTGACTCCATCTGAGCAGCTGCAGCCTGGATGTTCGCCTGCGTTATGTCGACGAACTTGCCTGCCGCATTCTGGAGGAATGCGTAGCCTAGGCCTGCGGCCTCAGTGTTGGACTTGTAGCTGACGCCTATGTATGCTATGCAGTACTGAGTCTGCTGGCATCCCTGGACCATCCCTCCGTTGCCGTTGTAGGCGGCCGCCGAGGGGATACCCGGGAACGAGACAGACGTGGCGAAGCCGACGTGTGACTTCCACCATGAGTTCGTGTCCGATAGGTAGGTTGTGAAGATGAAGGTATCACCGCTCCCGTCAGACCTGTGGAGCGGGTGGATAATCTGGTGCGGGAGCGTCACGCCTGGGTTGATGGCAGTGATCTGCGAGTTGTCCCAGTACTGGACCGTGCCGTTGTATATCTGGGCGAGGATGTTCCCGGTCATGTTGATGTGGGTGGTGCTCGGGATGCCTGGAAGGTTGTAGTTGATCATCTGGGCCGAGATGGCGAGGGGTATGTCAAGGAGGTTGGGGTATTGGTTCATCTGTGCTGGAAGCAGGTAGGCGTCTGATGCGCCGATCTGGACTGTCCCTGCCGCAGCGCTCGAGATGCCGATGCCACTGCCTGTGCCCGCAGTGTTGATCTGGATGTTGGAGTAGGTCGATGTGAAACCCGGGACCCAGTAGTTGAACAGAGGATAGAGCAGGGTTGAACCTGTCTCGGATATGGTCGTGGCGGGTAGCGAGGTTGGGAGCGTCGGTGTTGAAGAGCCCGAGGACTGACTTGTCTGTCCCTGGACGGTGGAGGTGGCGTATTGGGTTGTTGTCTCATAGACGGTCTGGGTCGAACCCTGGCCCCCTACCGTCGTGGTGACGGTGGTGCTGCTTGTGCCTGGGTGGGCGAAGTAGCCTATGCCGCCCGCTGCGAGCATGAGGACTATCGCGACGACGACCATGACCGTGCTGCTAATCGCGCGTCTCTTTCCTTTGACGTTCTTCAAAGACGACATTTTCATCCTTGGCAACATTCAGCCACGATTTATCGGTCGCCGACCTACTCTATGCTCCTAATCATATAGTATATAGAAGGCCGTCACTGATAGCAGTTTCTGACAATCTGACACCCTTGCTGCGGCACGCATTCTCAGGTTAGCACCCAAGAGAGTTCACCTCAGGCTTCGCCAAGCTCAGCTTTGCCGGGCCTGTCATTAGTCATAGGCCCTTTCACAATAGCCAATTGTCATATTGGGAATGAGTATATACCAGCTATTCCCCAGTGCTGGGCGATTTGACAGCAGAGTCTAGAAGGCAGGACTTTCGGAGGGTGCAGAAGACGGGGGGAGACAGCTTCGTCGTGTCCCTCCCCAAGAGCTGGGTGACCGACGTCGGGCTGAGGGCAAAGGACCCGGTGGCCGTGCTCGTGCAGCCTGACTCTTCCCTTCTGATAGTCCCAAGGAAAGACATACGGACGGCCTCCAAGTCAGAAGCAATCCTTGAGGCCGGGCAAGGCCTCGACCGGGACTTTCTGCTGCGGCACTTCATATCCTACTACCTTGCGGGCTACGACACCATACGGGTCGCCATAGGCAAGTCGGACCCTGGACTCAGGGGCTTCATCAGAGAGGGCATCAGGCGCAAGCTTGTAGGCGTAGAGATAATCGAGGAGTCCTCAGGTGGGATACTCACGCAGTGTCTGTCCGGCTACGTCGACCTTCCTCTGAAGAAGGCCCTGGAGCGGATGTCCATCATCGCCGGAGGGATGCTGACCGACGCGGTCGGAGTCCTTCAGGGAGGGGTCAAGGGGATGTCGGCAGAGGTCATCGAGCGCGACGATGAAGTTGACAGGTTCTACCACTTCCTTCTCAGGCAGCTCAACATAGCGGTGAGGGACAGGTCGGTGATCCAGGAGATAGGCCTGACGTCGACGAGGGACTGCCTGGGCTACAGGCTCGTTGTCAAGAACGTGGAGAGGGTAGCCGACCACGCGGCGAGCATCGCCGCCGAGGCGGAAAACCTCGGCAGCCTTTCAGACCCCGCGGTCAAGAAGATCCACGAGATGACGGCGCTGTCAAAGAAGGTGTTCGACAGCTCCATCGCGTCGCTGCTCCGCCTCGACGGCAAGATGGCCGAGGAGGCCATCGCAAAGTCGAAGGAGGTCATTCAGATGGAAGGGAGGATAAGCGGGGAGGTGCTGGCTCCGAGGATGAGCGGGTCCCAGGTCGCCTCCTCGAAACTGATGCTCGAGAGCATCAGGCGTACCTCGGAATACGGCTCGGACATCGCGGAGATCGCCATAGACCTCACCGTCGCGGAGCCTCAGGTAGCCTGAGGACCCAGGCGGCCCTAGCGCAGCTCTGGAAGTTCGCAGGTCCTTTCGAGGATGGCCACGAGCAGGGCCTCGCCACGCTCGGTCAGCTCCAGCTGGTCCTCGACGCCGAGGCCGGCCAGGGTCGAAACGACGTCGACGAGGTACTCCCGCTGAAGCCAGTCGAGGAGGCTGCCGAAGGTCGCAGGAGAAAGCCCAGTGCGCCTCAGGAGGGCGCTGGTGCCTACCCGCTTGGAGCCGACTAGAGCGAGGAGAGCGTATAGGCTCCTGTCGTCCAGGACGCCTCGCGGGACCGCGTCCCCGAAGCCTGCTGTTGCTTGTGTTTGCATCGGTGTGGACGAGACTGGCGCGCGCTAAAATGGTTCCCGAAAGAATCCAAAGGGCGAATCATACACTATAGGGGCCGCGCCGCACAGCGCGGGTCCGAGCAGGTCCCGGCTGGGCGTCGGACGGAAGAAGACGAACCAGCGTCTCTGGGCGGAGCGCGCCCCGAAGGGCCGCAAGCTTGAAGGGGGCGGCCGTCGGCGTGAAGGCCATGGGGTGGTACTACCACACCTGCCCAAAGTGCCGGGGGAAGTCCCGGAAGCGGGTGCTGCGGAACGAGAGGAAGTCCGCCGAGAAGGTAGAACTGTCGAAAGCTGGATGGGTGACCGGAGGGGGGGTGCAGCTGAAGGAGCCATACCATGTGTGGGTGTACCTCTACGAGGTCGAACATGAGTGCAGGCTCTGCAGCCACAGGTGGGTCGAATATGTCACGAAGCAGAGGCCCTGGTAGGCACAAAGCCGGCGATGGCTGTCCGCCGCCAGGCCTGGAGGGACGAACCACGGAGGAACGCTGGTCCCATCAGCTCAGACGGGGGAGGCAAGACTGCCGGCCGGGGCAAGGTCGGCGAAACCTTCCAGCCGAGTGAGCATCTCCCGCAGCTCGACGAGCTTCTTGGTCGTATCGGGGTGCAAGAGAACATGGCAGAAGGCGTGCATGTCTGTGAATGCCGCGAAGTCGACGGGATCGACCCCCTGCGGGACCTGCTCGAACCTGGAAAGGGCGCTGGCAATGTCCTTCTGGATGTTAGAGTATAGCTCGTAGGCCTCTCTGACCGCCCTCCCCTTCGGTAGGCTCTGTGGCTTCTTGGTGACGTACCGAGCGGCCCGTGCCCTGTAGACTTTCGACTCGAGGTTCCTGATCCTCTTGGACCCTGTCTGCTCTACTACGCCCGCCTTGGTCAGCTTTGCGACCCGCCTCCACATCTTCACCATTGGGACGTCGAACTTCCTGGAGAGCTCGGCGACAGAGCGCTCGGCTGAGACGAGTTCCCCGATGATTCTCGTGTTGAGAGGGTCGTCGAGGAGACCTCCGTCCCCCTCCTCCAGCGCATGGAG
Source organism: Nitrososphaerales archaeon (assembly GCA_046703945.1). GTDB lineage: Archaea > Thermoproteota > Nitrososphaeria > Nitrososphaerales > Gagatemarchaeaceae > UBA183. The sequence continues at coordinate 8,814 of JBJKSN010000075.1, forward strand.
TCGTTTCATCAGATGAAATCGATATCATCACATGTATATATGGACTTCCATGGGACGATGACGAGGACGATGCCGACCTATCTCGATGGGAGCACGGGCAAGCTTCGGCCCCGGAGTGACTGACCGTGCAGAACATGGACCAGGTCTACTTCCTTACCCCTGTCATAGTGATAGGATTCAGCGTCGGGTTGGTGTTGTACTGGCGCCTCAGGCGACGCTTCTCTGCCTGGGTGCTCCTGTCCTCCCTTGTCGCCTATGCGGGCGCCATAGCCCTCAAGGTAGTCTTCCAGGCGCTGACTCTTGGGCCCTTCGAGGCCGTGGTCGGAGGGAGCTCGGCCGCCCTGGGTCTCTACTTCGGGCTGCAGACTGTAGTCTTCGAGGTGGGAGGCGCATTTCTTGTCGCGCGGTACGCCTTTTCGAAAGGGAAGCTGCGGGCCAGCGAGGCCACCGGCTACGGCATCGGCCTCGCGTTCTGGGAGAACGGGGTGCTCGTCGGAGGCCCTCTGCTCCTGGACTACATCGTCTACACCATCGTCCTCGCGGGCGGGGGAGCCGCAGCCCAGCAGCTCTACGCCATCCTGTCCAGCCATTCTCCGGCCCTCTTCTACTCCGCTTCTGCGGCCCTCCCCCTGGTGGGTTTCGCGGTCCTGGAGAGGGTGTCGTCGCTCCTGGTCCACTTTTCCTGGGGCCTCCTCTGTGTCCTGGCTGTGGCATTCAGAAGAAGGCTCTTTCTCGGGTTGGCTCTCCCCATGGGCCTGGTAGACTTTCTCCCTCCTTTCGCCGGGAGGCTTGGCATTCCCCCGTTCGAGGCGCTCTTCTTCGGGCTGAGCCTCCTCTGCCTCGGAGTGGCCCTGGCATCCACCAGAGGAGTCAGA
>JBJKSN010000076.1:0-5459 GCA_046703945.1 Nitrososphaerales archaeon
CGAGTCTGACCGCGTAGTCGGCGGGATACCAGGTTTCATCCTCGCCAGCAAAGAGGGGGTTCTCACTCCCAATGCAGGCATAGACAAATCGAACGTCAGGCATGGGGCCGTCATCCTATACCCCAGGAGGGCCGAGGCCGCCAGCCGCATGGTCAGGGAGGCCCTGATGTTCTCAAGGGGCGTCTCCCTGGGTGTCGTCATCTGCGACAGCAGGCTCTCTCCCACAAGAAGAGGGACCACAGGGGTGGCGATAGGGTCGTCCGGGATAGAAGCAGTCCAGGACATGAGGGGGAGGACGGACCTCTTCGGTAACGTGCTCAAAGTTACATCCCAGGCGGTTGCCGACGACCTTAGCTCAGCCGCCGAGGTGCTGATGGGCGAGTCGGACGAGGCCACGCCCATCGTGCTAGTCAGGGGGCTGACGAAGGCGCTGCGGAAGGGAACAGAATACGGCCCGAGGAGGTTCTCCGTGAAGATGGAGGAGGACGTCTACCTCAGGAGCCTCGGATTTGCAGGCTGCGCATAGGCCTAAATGTCTGCGCGCACCGGCTTGGACGTTGACCTATGAGATTGTTTGCAACTCGTGCGGCACTCCTCTGTATTCAGGGTTCGACCTGAGGTCCCCAGGGGACGTGCTGAAGGCCGCAGACTACAGGTGCAGGAAATGCGGCGTCAAGCTCTCTCTTGGCAGGTTCCAGGTCGAAGTCAGGAAGATTGACGGTTCGTTCGACTAGTGTTGCCTGATAGGACCCCGCTCTGGCTCCGAAATATGATGCTCCCATGGTAGCCGAGGGCTACACCCTGGTCATCTGTGAGAAACCAGACGCTGCGAGAAGGGTCGCCGACGCGCTTTCAGGCGGCAGGAGCGCTCTCTCGCAGGTGGAAGGGACGACGGTGTTCAGGTTCGTGAGGGAGGGCGAAGAGTTCGTCGTCTGCTCTGCCCAGGGCCATGTCTATGGCGTGTCTGACCCCTCTGACGAGAGGACAGTCTACCCTGTCTTCGACGTAGAGTGGTACCCCCTGAGCTTGGTGGAGGAAGGGAGCTCGGCGGCGGGGAGGCGCATAGCCGCGATAGGGAAGCTTGCGGCCGGGGCGGCCAGGTTCGTCAACGCCTGCGATCTCGACGTCGAAGGGGAGACCATCGGCTTCAACCTATTGAGATATGCCTGCGGCGGCAAGGAGCGGGGAGCGCTCAGAGCACGGTTCTCGACGCTGACCGAAGAGGACCTGAGAAGGTCGTTCGGTGACCTGAAGCCCCAGGCCACGGAGGGGCTCGCGAAGGCCGGGCGCGCGAGGCACGTCATCGACTTCCTGTGGGGCGTCAATCTGTCGAGAGCGCTTTCGCAGTCCCCGCTCGGCTCAGGCCGAAGGTTCAGGACGGTGAGCATTGGGAGGGTCCAGGGACCTACCCTTGGATTCCTGGTGAAGAGGGAGCGGGAAATACGCGAGTTCGTTCCCATCCCCTACTGGAAGGTGACGGGGACCTTCCGGAAAGACGGCAGGGAGTTTTCGGCCGGGTACTCAGATGACAAGGTCAGGGTGAAGGCGCTGGCGGAGGGTGTCCGCGCGGCATGCAGGGGTGGCAGGGCCGCTGTCACCGCCGTGCGGAGGAGCACCGCACTGGTGAGCCCGCCGACGCCGTTCAGCCTCGGAGACTTGCAGAGGGAGGCGTACAGGAGGCTCAGGCTCCCTCCAGTCAGGACGCTCCGGATAGCTGAGAGCCTGTACCTGGCCGCGCTGGTTTCTTACCCGCGGACCAGCAGCCAGCAGCTTCCTCCGTCCCTCGACCTCGGGAGGATACTCCGCGGTGTCGGGAGGATGCCTGCATACTCCGGCGCGGTCGAAGAGATAGTGAAGTCTCGGGCGAGGACTGCTCAGGGGACGAAGTCGGACCCCGCGCACCCGGCCATCCACCCCACAGGGGAAATCCCCAGGAGACCTTTGGATAGCCAGGCGGCCTCGCTGTTCGACCTCATCGTTCGGAGGTTCCTCGCAGGCTTCGGGCCCCCGGCCAGGAGGGAGCTGGTCGACATCTCGCTGGAGGTAGGGGATCACCGGTTCAGGGCGTCGGGGAGCAGGACCACGTTCATTGGATGGATGAAACATTACAGAGGAGACGTCGGGCGCAAGGACCTGGAACCTCCCCCCTTGACGAAGGGAGACGGTGTGGATGTCGTCAGGGTGACCGTCGAAGAGAAGTTCGACCAGAGGCCCCCAAGATACAACCAGAGTAGCCTGCTCGAGAAGATGGAGAACGAAGAGATCGGAACGAAGGCCACCAGGGCAGACATAGTCTCAACCTTGCTGTCCAGGGGGTACGCGTCAGGAGAGAGCCTGGAAGTCACCGGCCTCGGGTTCGCAGTGGCCGAGACCATGGAGGACTATGCCCCCTCGGTCGTGGGGACCGCGCTCACCCGACAGATCGAGGAGAGGCTCGAGGCAGTCGAGGAGGGGATGGAGTCAGAGTCCGGGGTCATCAGAGACACGATACGCGACGCCGCCGGGGAGCTCACGGAGCTCTTCGCCAATGAGGGAGAAGTCGGGAAGGAGATCACCGCGGCGTTGACCGTCGAGGCAGCCAGAGCGGGGACACTGGGGAGGTGCCCGGTCTGCAAGAGCGGAACCATGAGGATCGTGCGCTCCAGGAGCACGAAGAAGAGGTTCGTGGGATGCTCGAACTACACCTCTGGATGCACTGCGTCTGCCCCCCTCCCCCAGAGGGGGACGGTCAGGCCTGCCGCGAAGCCGTGCGAGAGGTGCGCCTGGCCTGTGGTGTACGTCTCTGGTGGGAAGAGGCCCTGGAAGCTCTGCGTCAACCCACACTGCCCCGGACGGAGGAAGCCATGAAGTGCACAGTCTGCGGCCGGGAGGGCCCGGGAAACCTCTGCCGGATGCACGCCGGCGCGAAGGAGAAGCTTGAAGCCGCATACCCTCTTTGGGTAAAGGCGTATGGAGAGATCAGTTGGGAACACTACTTGGATAACGTTATACGCAACGTCCAGACGGGCCCATGGGCAAAAGAGGTAGCTGAAGCCCTGCGTGGTAGTTAGATGATCAGGCAAGCAATCCAATTGGCATACAGGAAGAGCATAGGTGCCCTGAAGGACTGGCTAGTGGGAGCTGTGTCTTCTGCCACCAGGGTCGGAGGACTAGCCCAACTCCTCTATGTTCTCCTCCTGGTCGGCCTCATGGCAGGCTTCGTCAGCGCAATCACATACCCGGTGCCCAACGAGACGCTGATTCCATACCCCAGCGGCGCCAATGAGACAGTCCCCGAAGCCGTGGTAGACGCAATCGTGATTATCATGGGAGGAGCCGGCATATACCTGACCTACATGAGCGGGCGGCAGACGGTCAGATCCAGGGCCGTCAACTTCTACCTCGCCCTCGCGCTGCTGCTGCTCATCGTCTCGTTGTTCGTCGGGTTCAACCTCGCGGTCCTCAAGGGATTCGGGTAGAGAAGACTCCACCCGGCCAGGCCGAACCTCGCTCAGTTCTGACGAAGAGTTCGGACCCCTGCACCTCGACCGACGCCGTTATGTCCGAGAGCCCTGAGATCGACCGGGTTGTCCCGGGCCGGCCGAACCCGTCGCGCCTGTACATGCAGAGGATGACGGCCTTCGAGTTCGTCCTCGCCATGTAAGACAGGCTGGCCAGGGCGAAGGCGAGCCTCCTGCCTCGGGAGCTGCCGTCCTCAAGGGAGAACAAGTGGTAGAGCGTGTTGAGGCTGTCCAGAACCAGGCCTCCGCTCGTGACGGTGAAGAGCTGTGAGAGCTCAGACTCGATGTCAGAGCCCGGGGAGGGGACCCTCAGTTCCCAGGAGCCGTCCCGGAGTGAAAAAGGAGCCAGTATCACGTCAGCATGAGAAGAGTAGAAGGCATCTAGGTCCATCACTGTGCACGACAGCCCTTCAGCCCCCAAGAGTCCCACGACAGACCTGGCGAACGCGAGGTTGTCCTGCCTGCTCGCGAGCAGGAACGTGGAGGTCTTCCCGACCAGCGGCTCCAAGAAGGATCCGGGGCGCGGGGGGCCGGAGCTCAACCCCTCTGTCGAAGGCCTCTCCACTATAAGGGAGCGCCTCCGCCATCAGTCGTCCTTGGACGCAGTCCCCCCCGCGCCTCGCCTCTGAAGTTGACGAACTTGGAATGGCCCCACCCGCCGCCGATGGGTCGGGCCTGTTGAGCCAGCCCGCGCCTGAGAAAGCGACTCGGAGTACGCCCGAGACAGACCTCCGGGTCGATTTGTGGCGCAAACGGCATAAATGGCCCTGAGTAGACAGAAACGGTCATGGCAAAAAAAGTGGCAGATATCATCATTGATTCGCTCGTGTCCCAGGGGGTGGAGCGGGTGTACGGCGTCGTTGGCGACTCACTCAACGGGATTGTCAGCGCGATCAGCTCCAGGGGTGGCGAGATTGAGTGGGTAGGTGTCCGCCACGAGGAGACTGCCGCCTTCGCCGCCGGTGCGGAGGCGCGCCTGACTGGAAATCTCGCAGTCTGCGCTGGGAGCTGCGGGCCGGGGAACATGCACCTGATCAACGGCCTCTATGACTGCTATAGGAACCGGGTCCCCGTCCTTGCCATAGCGTCACACATCCCGAGCAGAGAGATAGGCAGCGGATACTTCCAGGAGACTCATCCGGAGCTGTTGTTCAAGGAGTGCTCTCTGTACTGCGAGCTGGTCTCCCACCCAGAGCAGGTCTGCAGAGTGCTCGAAATCGGGATGCGGACCGCCGTGGCCGAGGGAGGGGTGTCGGTGCTGGTGCTTCCGGGAGATGTGGCCCTTCTTGACTCGACCACGCAGCGGCCTCTCCCTTCGTTCGAAAGGCCATCGCCGTCTGTACGTCCTTCTGACGCGGAGCTCAAGAAGGCCGCAGACATGCTCAACTCAGGCGCCAAGGTCACCATCCTCGGAGGGGCAGGATGCGAGGGAGCCCACCACGAGCTGATTGGTATCGCCGAGACCCTGAACGCGCCGATAGTACACGCCATGAGGGGGAAGGAGTTCATCGAGCACGACAACCCCTATGACGTCGGGATGACTGGACTCCTGGGGTTTTCTTCAGGCTACTACGCCATGATGGACTCGGACGTCCTCCTCATGCTGGGGACGGACTTCCCATACCAGCAGTTCTATCCGCCCGACGCGAAGGTAATCCAGGTCGACGTAAGGGGAGGACAGATCGGGAGGAGGACGAAGGTCGACCTCGGCCTGGTGGGAGATGTCAGGACGACCCTCGCGGCATTGAAGCCGCTCCTCCGCCCTAACAAGGGAGGAGACAGTCACCTGAAGGCGAGCGTGGACCATTACCGGAAGACCAGGGCCGAGCTCGACTCACTGGCGGTGGGGGTGCCAGGGAAGACCCCGATACATCCGCAATATGTGGCCAAGGTGGCCGACGACGTCGCAGCGGAGGACGCCATATTCACCTGCGACGTGGGGACCCCTACCATCTGGGC
>JBJKSN010000077.1:0-2819 GCA_046703945.1 Nitrososphaerales archaeon
AAAGTGCCCTTCAAGCGACTCCCTTTCGAAGCCGGGGGCGCCGCCGAGGAACCTCGCCACCGCAGCCTCAACCTTCCCCTCGTCCTCCGTGGCGTGGACTAGGTATGAGACCTCGACCGACGTAATCGGCGGCTTCAACGTACCCCTGGAGGGGTCGGCCGGTATAAGCTCGCAGGCCTTCAGGAAGCCCGGTCGGGATGCGGGCGGGCCCCCTATAAGGGGCGCCCCTTCGAGCGCTGACAATGAAGAGCGCGGTCGCCTTCGTCATCGTAGCCATGCTCACGGTGGGCATGGTCGGCTTCCAGTCGCTCCAGAGGCCGCAGCCCTCGTCCGGCGTGATACTCTGGCAGGATCCTGCCGCTGTGAAGCCCTGCTCCGGCAACGCCACGGCCCAGGCTGTCACCGTCGGAGCCTTCGGCGACGTGCAGAACACAGGCTGCGGCTCCACCTGGCTCGTCCTTCTCCCCAACACGGAAGGGGGGAACGCCGCAGCGGAGCTGTCTTTCTACCAGGATCACAGGGGACAGGTCTCAGGGGTGATCCTCGACGACTTCAGCCTCTCGGCCTCCTACGACTCCTTCTACTCGGCCCACGTCAACGACTCCTCGGTCTGCCCGGTGGTCTATCTGTACATAGTCGGCACGGCGGCCAGGCTCCCGCAGCCGGCCGTCACAGTGGGCGGCGCCTGCCTGATCCTCGCGGTGACGCCCCCTCCCACCCTGCCCAAGAACGTAACAGGCTGGGAGGCGGAGATCAGGGCGGAGATGGCCACCCTGAACGCGCGGAGCATACACCTCCTTGCCTACGGGGCGCCGACGTCGTTTTGGAGCGAAATCCCGCCTGCCTACCTCCAGGCGGTCGCCAACGTGTCGGCCCAGACGGGCGAGTCAGAGATCCTCTGGCACTAGCTCCCCCGTCCTGGGGCCCGGCTGCGGGGAGTCAACGTTAACTATGCGACGTGCTCCGCTTCCGGCGTGCCGCGCAAGATCACCGTGGAAGACGTGCTGTCCGACGAGCTGAAGAGGGAGATGAACCTGGACACTGACACGTTCGCCGTCCTGGACGACTGGGACTCGGTGATGAACAGCGTCTATCAGCTGCCGATTGAGTACGCGGGCTACACGAGGAAGGTGAGCGAGATGAAGCTGCTCAGGGAGATGATCGACACGCTCGCATCGGCAGGCTTCGACCAGGTCAAGCGGAGTGAAAGCAGGAAGAAGCAGCTCGCCCAGTTCACCAAGACACTCAGCATGTACTACAACGTGGTCTTCACCAAGAAGGAGAAGAAGGTGGGCTACGGGGCTTTGATCCACTTCCCGAAACTGAAGTCAGACCCGGACCGGAGCGGCGGGATCGTGCTCGCCGCGAAGATAGTCTTCGAGGGTGGGAGGCACGCCGCCACCTTCGAGAGAGCGAAGTTCGAGGACTTCCTGGTCGAGGTCAAGCCCTACGTCAACCTGCTCGGGGACCTCTACCGCCAGACCCGCAAGATGTAATCAGAGATGAAGGGCCTAGTCCTCGGTGTGGAGAGCACCGCCCACACGTTCTCAGCCTCGGTCGTATCGTCCGACGGGAAGATACTCTCCAACTCGAAGTCTGTCTACAAAGCTCCCCAGGGAAGCGGGATTCACCCGTTCGAGGCCGCGCAGAACCACCTAAGCGCAGCCCCCTCTGTCCTGGAGGAGGCGCTCCGCTCTTCGGGCCTGGGGCTGTCTGACCTCTCAGCCGTCGCCTACGCCATGGGGCCCGGCCTCGGCCCTTGCCTCCGTGTCGGCGCCGTGGCTGCCAGGACCCTGGCTGCCTCCCGGGGCCTCCCTCTCGTCCCGGTCAACCACGCCGTCGGCCACATCGAGCTGGGGTGCCTGCTGACAGGCGCCAGGGACCCGGTGGTGCTCCTCGTCTCAGGAGGCCACACCATGATCATAGCCTATTCAGGAAGGAGGTGGCGGATCCTGGGCGAGTCTCTGGACCTCACTCTCGGACAGCTGCTGGACCAGTTTGGGCGGCATCACGGCCTCGCATCTCCATGCGGGCGGGCCATCGAGGACGCGGCGTCGCGGTCGGGGACCTACCTCAGGCTCCCCTACTCGGTGAAGGGGAACGACGTCTCCTTCTCGGGGCTCTTGACGGCGTCGAAGTCTCTCCTAGACCGAGGGGTCCCCTTCGAGGACGTCTCATACTCGTTGCAGGAAACCTCTTTCTCGATGGTGGCCGAGGTGACGGAGAGGGCTCTGGCGTTCACCGGGAAGAAGGAGGTGATGATTGTGGGAGGGGTCGCAGCCAACAAGAGACTGTCTGACATGATGAAGGCCATGGCCGGGCGGCACTCGGCCAGGGTCCTGGCAGTCCCCCTCGAATACAGCGGCGACTGCGGCGCGCAGATCGCCTGGACCGGTGCCCTGGCCCACGCCTGCGGGGTCGAAATCCCAGTCGCACGGTCGGCGGTGAGGCAGTCATGGAGGCTCGACGTCGTTGACATCCCCTGGCGCAACTGAAGCGGTTCCGGGGCGCCTCCTCTACCGGGGGGCCGAGGCGGACGTCGTGCTGGGCGAATGGCAGGGGCTCCCGGCGGTCTTCAAGGTGAGGACGCCGCTCCCCTACAGGCTCCCTGCCCTCGACGAGGAGATCCGGCGCCGGAGGACGGTGCGCGAGGCTGAGATGATCCGCCACGCGAAGCAGGCCGGAGTGGCGGCGCCCTACCTCTACCACCTCGACTTCCCTGCGTCCACCCTGGTCATGGAGTACGTCAGAGGCGAGATGCTCAGAGACCTGGCGGGTCACATGGAAGAGAAGGAAGCGGAGGTGCCGTTCTTCGAGTT
>JBJKSN010000078.1:0-8044 GCA_046703945.1 Nitrososphaerales archaeon
GGCCTTCCATTTGTATTCTAAGGTAAATCACTGACTCCCGAGGAGATTGTTAGCGGTAGGCGACGGACAGAGTTCCTTTGATATGGGGGCGGGTTAGACTTAAATCATTCCCCTCCCATCCTCATGCAGCGGTTGAGCGAGACCCAGACGGCCAGCGAAGCCGACAAGAAGCTCAAACGGGAGCTTTCGTTCAGGGACCTTTACTTTCTCTCAATGGGCGGCATCATCGGATCCGGCTGGCTCTTCGCGGTCCTCGGCGCGTCGGCGGCCGCAGGCCCCTCGGTGATATTGGCCTGGGTAATCGGCGGCGTCCTGCTGATTTTCGTGGCTCTGACATATGCTGAAGTCTCAGGGATGATACCGAAGTCTGGGGCCATCGTGCGATACCCGCACTATAGCCACGGCAGCTACACCGGCTTCATCCTGGGCTGGGCATACCTGCTCACGGCCGTGACCGTGCCTGCCATCGAGGCTGAAGCGGTGGTGGGCTACGCTGCGACCTACGTGCCTTCGCTGAACTACGTCTCTTCAGGCGTCACCCTCCTTTCATCGACCGGCATAGGCCTCGCTCTGGTCCTCACGGTGATTTTCTTCCTAGTGAACATCGCCGGAATCCGCATCCTGGGGAAGGCGAACACCTATGTCACGGTGTGGAAGTTCGTGATCCCCACTCTGACGTTCATCCTCCTCTTCGCCGCCTTCCACTCGTCGAACCTGACCAGCTATGGCGGATTCTTCCCGCTCGGGGTCGCGCCCATGTTCCTGGCGATACCAGGCACAGGGATAGTCTTCGCTTACCTCGGATTCAGGCAGGCTCTTGAATACGCCGGCGAAGGGAAGAACCCGCAGAAAGACGTCCCCCGCGCCCTGATACTCTCAGTAATCACCGCGATGGGCCTCTATGCCCTCCTCCAGCTGACATTCATCGGGGCCATCAACTGGTCCGCCGCGGGCATCACGCCCGGGAACTGGGCGGGGCTTGCGACCAGTTCGTGGGCGTCTGGGCCCCTCTATCAGGCGCTCACGTCCAGCGGAATCGCAGCCCTGGGAGCGTTCGGGGTGATCCTCCTGATTGACGCCTACGTCTCTCCGTCCGGGACGGGATGGATCTACATGGGCACCAGCACCAGGACCTTCTTCGGCCTGGCCACGGACGGGTACTTCCCGAAGCTCTTCCTCAAGGTAAACGAAAAGACGGGGGTCCCCATCATGGCGCTGATAGCGTCGGTCATCCTTGGCGTCCTCTTCCTCCTCCCATTCCCCTCATGGTACCTGCTAGTCGGGTTCATCTCGTCCGGGACCGTGTTCACCTACATCATGGGAGGCGTGGTGCTGCAGGTGTTCAGGAAGACGGCTCCGGAGATGAAGAGACCATATAGGCTGCCGGCGGCTTCTGTGATAGCCCCGATCGCCTTCGTGGCTGCTTCACTGATCACCTACTGGTCAGGATTCAATCTGTTGTTCTACGTCTTCACCGCCATATTCGCCGGCATCCCTCTCTACTACATGTTCTACGCGCCCCAAGGCCTCGGGATATCCAGGGGCGCAGGGACAGCTGCCGGGATAGTCTTCTGGATCCTGCTGGGGGGCCTGACCTATCTGGGATACACCAGTATCGTGAGCGTTTCGTCTTCGGCATCGACCTCGGCCTTGAACACCTCGTTCTTCGAATACTATGGAGGGATGGCCGTGATGCTCATAGTCTTCACTGCGCTCCTCCAGGTGCTCGCGAAGCCCGAATTCAAGAAGGGGGTAAAGTCCGGCTGGTGGCTCATCCTATACGCGCTGGCCATCCTCCCCGTGTCGTTCTACGGAGGGTTTGGGGATGTCGTGAAAGTCAGCTTCCCATATGACAACGTTGTCATGATAATCGTGGCTGGGATATTCTATGCCTTCGCAGTCCTGAGCGGATATAAGACGGAGAGCATCGACCACCTCCAGGACGAAGTAGGGCTGTATCCCGCCGGCGCAGGAGGCCCTGCGGCGCCTGTCGTGACGGCGGCTTCGAGCGGCGCGCAGCCGGTCCGGGCAGAAGCCAACGAAAAGTCCTGAAACGGGGCGCGGCCCAATCAGAGACTCCAAGAGCCGCGTGATAGGCTGGCCTACCTCCGCCTGTGGCGGCGGTGCTTCAGGCGAGGGAGTGCGACCACGTCGAAGAGTATCTTTCTGAAGTTGATGGTCACCCCTCTGCCATAGAACCTGTCTTCGACCACCAGATTCCTGAGGTCATAGCCGCCCTTCTCGTGGAAGTCGTACCTTTCGAAGGACAGGGAGTCCGCCAGATAGGACTCGAGGAAGGCCGGGTCAGGGTCCGTGACGACCCCCGGTGGGATCGGCTCCTTCTTCGACGCGATGAGGAGGTCGCTCAGGGCGTCCCTCGCTGCCCCATGGTTCTTCCAGGCCTCCTCCACGAATCGCGGAAATATGCCGTTCCTTGACATCTTCTCCCTGAAGGAGCCGTCCGCGTCCTCGGAAAACCGCTTCAAGAGGTGCGCCTTGACGTTGAGCTCGTTGGACCTGTCCATCCCATAGAGGAACTGTCGGGCGGGGCGCTCATAGTCGACCCTGTAGGCATGGTTGAGGGAGTCGCCGAAGGCCCCGCACGCCAAGAAGAACCTGGCCATGTCGTAGTCGTTGGACAGGAGCGCGTCTGAGATCATGTGAGCGAAGTCTGGGTCATAGGGTATCTCACTCATCAGCAGTCCCTTCCTGGTGATGCCCCGCGGGCTGAGCGTAATCGCACCGATGTCCGCCAGCCAGTCCTCGGCGAAGCCCACCTCCTTGTGGTTCACCTTGGACATGAACTCCAGGCTCGAGAGGTCGAGGCCGTATTTGGCCATCAGGAGGACCAGGTCGAAGGGGGTCTCCGTCTCGAGGTCCTTATGGACCGGGGCGGGGTCAATCCTCTTCGGGACAGGGGTGCTGGTGAGGATGACGGCCCGCCCAGGCTTGAACCGCCCGACCCTCCCCATCATCTGGAGGAGCGTGTTGTTGTCCAGCTTGCCGTACTTGAGGGTCTTCTGCCCCAGGCTGTCCTTGCTGCTGATGACGTCGTTGAATATCAACGCGTTGTCTACGTAGATGTTCACGGACGAGGCGATGACGTTGGTGGCGAATATCCTCAGGTTCCGGTCGCGCTCAGCCCTCCGCTGGATCTTGTTCACCTCGGAACCCTCCAGCCCCCCGTGGATGTACACCCCGCCGTAGCTCCCCGCGTACTTCTCGACCAGTCGCCTGGTAGGGAGGAAGACCAGCCAAGACTCGCCCTTGGGCTGCGCGTAGAGGTATCTAGAGAGGGTGTCGAACATGGCGTCCAGGTTGCGGACGAGCTCCACCTCGAGGCGCACCGGAAACCTCCGGCCGCTGACCGAGTGGAGCCTTTTGATGCCCAGAAAGCGAAGGAACACCCCCGGGTCGATGGTCGCGCTCATGACCCTGAACAGGTTCTTCGCCTCCCGCTCGGTCTTCTTCGCCAGGGACATGCACAGCTCCAGCTGGGAGGTCATCTGGTGGCTCTCGTCGAAGTAGATCGACGCCCCCGCGACCGACCGGTCAGCGAGCATTCTGATGAGGACGCCGTCGGTCACAATCTTGATCTGCCCCTCGATGTTGACCTTGGTGTCCTTGGTGATTATCGCAAGGTGCTCCTTGACCTCTGGGTGCAGTGCCTCGAGGGAATAGTAGAGCGCGTTGCATGACGCCCTCGACGGCTCCCTGATGATGATCTGCCTTGCCCTCCCCGACCTCTCGAACTCGTGTATCGGGACCACGGTGCTCTTCCCGGTCCCTACGTCCCCCAGGAGGACGAAGTGGTCCGAGAAGTCGATGGAGTCGAGCGCCGTGAAGATCGGCAGGTCGGGCGCGGCCTTCTGCCGGCGCGGGTGGCCTTCCTCGTCTCCCTCTTCGGGGACGACGGCCTCGAAGGTGTCGTCCACTCCAGACTCGCTCAAGCTGCCTCTGAAGATCGCCCATTTTCGGGGCGATTTGAACCTAAAGCAGACAGCGCTTCGGCGTCCGAGGCGTGGTGGGCCACCCGGCGGAGCCAATGCTAGATATGCGCGGCCGTGCGTTTGACCAGATGGCCTCCGGGCGCCCGAGGTACTCCACCGACGAGCTTTCGCCGAAGACCTGGGAGGACTTTGAGAGGCTGTTCAGGAAGCCTGGCGAATGGAGCAACTGCCAGTGCATGTGGTTCCACCGCCAAGGGCCGCGAGCCAAGGAGGAGCAGCTCTGGAGCGCGAAGCGAAGGAACGAAAAGAACTTCCAGGACCGGAAGCTCCTCGTGGAGAGCGGCCAGTCCCATGGAGTCCTCGTCTATGCCGAAGGAGACCCCATAGGATGGTGTCAATATGGCCTCAGAGAGGAGCTTCCCCGGGTCGACCGCACCCCAGGGTACGGCAGAGCTCCCCGGGGGGCCAGGGACGCGAGCCTTTGGAGGATCACCTGCTTCTGCGTGGACAAGAGGCACCGCCGCCACGGGGTGGCGAGAGCCGGGCTGCGCGCCGCCATGGACTCGATCCGAAAGCGAGGAGGGGGCGAGGTCGAGGCCTACCCCACCCTTCGCGGAGGCGCTGCGCTCCATCGCGGGACGGTGCCGATGTTCGAAGAGGAGGGGTTCCGCGTCGTGGCCCACCTGGGCAAGAGTATCGTCCTGATGCGACGGACGGTCAGCCCAGGCTGACTGGTCCTTCTGGCACAGGGAGGCTGCGGCCCTCGCCTTTGCCAGAGCCCCCTCGGACCTCCCGATATGACTCGAGCCCTTCCTTTACAACGAAGACGAGGATTATCGCCGTGGCAAGGTAGTCCGCCCACCACAGCGCGAACAGGTACTCCGCAAGGAGGCCGCCGAGGAGAGCCAGCGACATGAAGAAGCACGTGGCCGACTCTACTGCGTCTATTGAGAGCGGGAGGCACCTCGTCTCCCGTCCGATCCTTCTCTTCTCCAGCCAAAGAAACGGCATGATCAGGACCGCACCGGCCGCGATGGCCACCCCGAGCAGTGAACGCTCTGGCCTGATGCCCGAAGCGTAGGAGTAGGCCGTCCCTATCCCGATAGCGGGCACCAGGCAGAAGAGCATCATAGTCGTGGTCAGTGCGGTCCTCCTCCCAAGCCCAGCCGAGCCTGCCACGTCGCCTCTAAGGTGGTTGAGGACCACCAGCGCAGAAAAGAGCTCCACCACGCTGTCCCCTGCGAAGGCGAGCAGGGCCGGGCTCCGCGAGAGCACGCCCAGCCCCAGCGACCCGGCGATTTCGACCGCCATCCAGACCGAGCTGAGCAGCTCGATCGAGATCGCCCTGTGGAGCCTCCCAGCTCTCCACCCTATGTGGCTCGGCGGGCAGCAGCAGCTGACGCAGTTCGCGCATCGCTCCGGGGCGGTGCAGCGTTCACAGGAGTTCTCGGCGCAGCCGCAGGACTGGCAGGAGGCGAGCGTCGCAGCCAAAACAGGATACCGGCTGAAGGACCGGCGGGCGGGCCTTATCAAGCTGGTTCTGGATCAGTCTCCGGTATCGGGACTAAATGCGGCCAGACTCTGTCCCTTAGGCTGCCGACGTAATACCACCCTCTCCTCAGGGTGTGGCGGGCGGATTTGACCCACCATGTGCGCTGCCTTGGAACTCGGGACTACACCCCCGGGGACAGGAGAACCTTCCCGAGCCATCCCAGGAGGCTTGGGACGCCGGGGATGACCGAAAGGGAGAAGGCGGATAGGGAGGCGACTGCGTGATGCACACTCATGGTTCCGGTGCACCCTCCCGTAGGGAGTGGCAGGACCCTGAGGCGATACTCAGGAGTGCAGGGGTCAAGATAGGGATGACGGTAGCCGACCTTGGGTGCGGACCAGGGTTCTTCACGCTCCCGCTGGCTTCGATGGTGGGAGATTCTGGAAGGGTGTTCGCAGTCGACAGCAGGCCGGCGGCGCTCGAGGCGCTCGAGGGCGTGATGCAGCCCGGAGCCCGGACTGTGGTGAAGCCGGTTCAGGCTGACGTCTCGAAGACTGGCATACCGTCGGGTTCGGTCGACATAGCCTTCGTCTCGAACGTGCTGCACGACATCGTCGACAGGGCAGGGTTCATGCACGAGGTGAAGCGTATGCTGAAGCCCACGGGGAGACTGGTTGTCGTGGACTGGCGTCGGGTCGAGATGGATTTCGGCCCCCCTCTCCAGATACGGCTGGACGAAGAGTCGGCGAAAGGAATCCTCGAGGCTGGAGGCTTCGAAGTCACGGCCACCCTCAAGCCGGGCCTCTACCACTATGGGTTCGTAGCCGTGCCGAAGGGCGCCTAGGCTACCAAGGCTGATCGCTCCTAACCGCCACCCTTCTGACGCCGTCCCAGCGACGGAGAAACAAGTTTGCAAAGTTCAATAGAAGGGGGACGTTCCCGAAGAACAGCTGGTGTCTTGGCTTGGCTGCTTG
Organism: Nitrososphaerales archaeon; assembly: GCA_046703945.1. Classification (GTDB taxonomy): domain Archaea; phylum Thermoproteota; class Nitrososphaeria; order Nitrososphaerales; family Gagatemarchaeaceae; genus UBA183. The sequence continues at coordinate 6,417 of JBJKSN010000078.1, forward strand.
GGCTCCTTACACAGGCAATGACGCGATAGCGCTGACAGTCATACTGCTCATCATCGGACTCTTCATCGCATTCCTGGGGACGCGACTGAAGAAGCCGCGGGGGACAAGCAGGCCCAGCAGGACCACCATCGTCCTAGTGGTCCTGATCTGGGTGCTCTCCATCTTGGCGTATGACGTCGGCAGCTCAGCGTATGGGAGATACGCAGCCCTGCTGCTGAAGTACAATCTTCTCACCATCCCCTCGTGGGCCGGGTCCAGCGCAGCGCCAAACCCGGTCGGCTCGGTGACGGTCCTGTCTGCTGCGGCAGCCTTCGTCTTGATAGCGCTTCTGACGCGGAAGCTCGGCGTCAAGGTCGCCTTGCTCAGCGCGTTCGTTGGCGCCGCGGTCGGCCCGATGATATTCGAACTGCCCTTCGACTTGATCGTCTTCAACATGACCATCGCGTTGCCGCCTACGCCGACCTTGTTCAGGGCGCTCTTCTTCCTGCCTCTGCTGCTCATAGAGCTCTCGACGATGCTGCTGGTCACGTTCTCTCCTGCGGCCAGGCTGTCCAAGTACACGATGTTCTCCCTCGCGGCGATGATTCTGGTCTTTGCCGCATGGGCGTCGATCGGCTTCCCGTACCCGAGCGAGCCGCTACCCACCCTGCTCAACGACATAGGGAAGGTCCTGAGCTTCGTGGTGGCCATCACGCTCTTCCTTGGCGACCCGGCAGCCAAGGGCGCGAAGAGCCCACAGCCGCCATCGCCGCAGGCGACCACGGGCTGAGAAGCTCTTCGCCTCCGCTGAGTCGCCACTCTGTCCTATGATGCGAGGGGCGGCCGCTACGGAGGGGGCGGCCCCGCGTTGAGATGATAGGCCATCAGAGAGACGAAGCCTTCGACTGCGACTTCAGTGACCCGAAGGCAAGACCGGCGAAGCCAGGAAGGAATGTCCCAATGCCAAATCCGACTGCGCCCACAGCCTCGACGACGAGGAAGAGAAGCAGGCCTGGTACAGAAGCAGAGCTCAAGACAGTGAAGGTGCCTCCGCGAATCAAAACAGGGCCTGCGAACACTCCGACTTCGCCTCCAATCATCCCCCCGACAAAGAGTCCGAGAGAGGAACTGAGATACACAGCCTTTAGGTCAATAGACCTGCCCCACCAGTAGCTCACAAACGTGAGCAAGACAAAGGGAGCAGAGACTGAGAGTCCGGAAAGAACCGACAGATATGGCGTTGGCGCAGACAACTCTAGGGCGGATAAGTAGTACAATGACCACAGCGCGGAGAAGTACTGAGCGAGAAACGCTACAGCTGCGCCCACTGCGACAACCCAGAGGTTTCGCATACAACTACAACTGCCTGAACTATCTAATAGCTATACGCCTATCCGCTCGTCGAAGATTGCGCGCCCCGGCCGGGACTCGGGCACCCATATGGGTGCCTAGGTACCTTCTGGCGTATTGGGGCTTAAATTGGTCAGCCAGGCAGACAGGTGTTGCCCGAGGACGTCGAGGCCAGCCAGTTCGACATCGGCACGACATCGATAAGACTCGCGAGGGTAGGCAACGTCATCCAGATCCTGTTCAGCAGCTCGATGGAGGCGTCCTATCTTTACCGAGAACTTGCGGAAAGGTATAAACGA
>JBJKSN010000079.1:0-3341 GCA_046703945.1 Nitrososphaerales archaeon
CTCGCTTCCCGGGGCGGGGACCTGGTCTTCGCCGGCCTCACCGCGCCGAGGGGCAGGGCCACCAGGCTCTCGGAAAGCGGCGCTTTGAGCCCGCTGTACCTCCTCTCCGAGGAGTGGTTCGACTCCGAGTTCAAGAAGCTGGGCATAAGAGAGAGCAAGTCGGCCCTGGACTGGGGCACGGGAAGGGGCACGAAGGCGAAGTCCTTCGGAGGCAAGAGGGCTGGCGTCAGCGAGGTCCTCGACGGCCTTTCTTAGCCGCAGACTCCAAGACATCCACTATCGCAGCCTTGGCGTCGTACTTGGCCGCAAGCCCGCCCAGGGCTGACGCCCGGGCGCGGTGCGCGCCGTCGGTCAGCCGGGCGAGCGACTCCTCCAGCACGGCCAGGGTCAGGTCTTCCTGCCTCGCGACGACCGAGATCCCCAGCCTCGCTGCCTTGTCCGCGTTCCCCTCCTGCTCGGGCTGCATCGGGATCGGGACAAGGAGCGACGGCTTCATCGAGAGTATGGCCTGGCCTACTGCCCCGTGCCCTGCCCTGGACACGACGACGTCGCAGTTATGGAAGTAGAAGTCAGCGATCTCGCACCAGTCGTAGTACCACCCGCCCGGAACGCGGACCGCCTCTGTGCTGCCCATGGGGTCGCCCCCGGTGACCACGAAGGCATACCTGTCTTTCAGCTTCTCCGAGAACTCCAGGGCTTGGCGGAGGAAGGGGGCCCTGGTCTTCGGAGGGCCCGACACCTGCCAGAACACCCTGGTCCGGGAGTCCCGCAGGAACTCGAGGGCCGGAGCGTCCGGGCTCGACCGTCCCTTCCTTGAAATGAAGCCCACGTAGCGCGTCTTGGCTACGCCGCTCCCCCACAGGTTCTTCTCGCTGATGGTGAATGGCGGGGGGAGGTCCGGGAGGAGCACGCCGTCGCTGAATTCCCACAGCCTCCCCATGCCTGCGGAGGTGCCGACCGACAGCAGCCTGGACAGCGGCCCCTCCCTCGAGTGGGAGCTGGTCAGGTTGAGCTGGTTCAGCACCGTGTAAGCAGGGAGCCTCAGGATCTTGCCGGCCAGGACCGTCGGGAGCGCGGAGTCGCTCAGGACCACGTCCGGGGCGAACCTCCCTATGTTCCTGAGCTCGAGGGCAAGCTGCCTGTATGACCTCGCCATGATGGTCGGAAAGTCGAGCAGGGTCTCCTTGATCAGGAACTCGCCGTCCTCAGAGTAGCGCACGTCCGCGAGCGGGAGCCTGTTGCATCTGTATCCCTTGCTCGCAACGAGAGAGGCGACCTCGCCCGAGGAAGAGAACTCGACCGCGGACCCCCTGGAGGAGAGCTCCCCCGCCACCTCGAGCATCCTCCCGGCGTGACCGAGGCCCGAGCCGAAGCAGCCGATGTAGACCCTCATCACTGGGTCGCTTGTTCCACCCTTTCGATCTTCCCGCGCGGCGAAGTCTCTGCGAATATGTCTGCCTGGAACACCCTGACCCTGGTCTCTTCGGCGAGCCAGGCGTCCATGGGAAGGCCCGCCTTGGCGCATGCCTCGGAGAGGAACGTCTCGCTCCCCCACCCTTGCTCCGTGGCGACCTGGGGGAGGAGGAGCCCGCTGGTGTGTTGATCCGACACGATCAGCCCGTCGGTCCCCACCCTCACCTTGGAAGGGAGGTCCCCGCGGGTGGGCGCAGATAGGTCCTGGGGGACTGTCAGCACGCTCACCTCCACCACTATGCGGTCGAGCTCCTCCGCGGAGACCGGAGACGGAAAGCGAGGGTCCTCGGAGGCATAGACTGCGACGTCCCTTATCGCCAGCCCCAGAGGCTTAATCGGCTCCGGGTAGCCTATGCACCCACGGAGGGCCGTCGTCCCCCCCAGCCAGGTGTTGAGGGTGACGAACACGCCGCGCCTCTCGGAGAGTGCCCCCGCGTCAGGGTCCCCTGCCGGGGCTGGGAGCCCTCTTACGTGCGCATCCAGGGTCTCCCTGGCCAAGGCGACGGCGCTCCTCCCTTCGTCTACTGTGAGGGGCAAGTTGCTTCTGCACGAGGCGGCCCGAGAGCGACCTTAACTTTTTCCAGTGGCTCCCCTTCCAATATACGTGGCTGCAGGCCGTGCACCTGTAGAATAGCCTGTGGGCCCGCAGCACGGCGGATGGGACGCGCCCCGAGACCCCCGCCTTCGTCACCTTGGCCAGAGGGCCCCCGCACAGGGAGCACCGAGGCTCGCCCCTCTCCAGGGCCAGGCCATGCGACGCGGCCGCGGCTGCCAGCTCCGAGAGCCGCCTGCCGTCCCCTTCCCTCGTCAGCAGGATCACAGGGGCCCCTCTCGCCGCCGCGAAGGCGGCCAGCTGGCGGTCCGAAGTCAGGATCATCCTCCTTTCTCTCAGGGCGAGCTTCAGCAGCGGGGCGTCCCCTCCGCTCCGATGGTAGGAGGTGTCGAATCCGAGAGCCCTCAGCTTCCTCGCCAGAGACCCGAGCATGGCGTCGGCAACGAAGGCCGTCACCGCGCGCCCCGGCGCCATGGGTCTCGAGCCTACCTTGTGGTCTCCGTCGCTCTGACGGACTCGTACAGCCTCCGGGCGGCCGGGTCCTTCTCGAAGTGGCCCCGGATGGGGGCGATTATGGCGTCGAGGGCGTCGGCGACCCCCTTCTTGAGGTCGGCCGGGTGAAGCCGGCCTTGGACGTAGGCCTCCTCCAGCTCTCGGTAGGAGGCGAACTCCACCGTCCCCCCGTACTTCTCCGGCCTCACTATCTCGAGGGTCCTCTGCTTCCGGAAGATGATGTAGCGCGAGTAGTCCATGAGCGCGTTCCCCGCCGCCACCTTTGGCGGGCAGTAGGCCGACCCCACCTTGCGGGCTATCACCTCGGGCCCGTCGTGGACGAAGATAGAGCTCTCGGGCTTGCTCTTGCTCATCTTGCTGGCTATCTCCGAGTCCAGGGCCCCGTTCTCGTCGAACCCCTCGGGCTCCTTCTTCCCCTGAAGCCCGATGAGCATGTGGTGGTGGACGGCCACGGGCTTCTTCCACTTCAGCTTCTCCGCGATCTCCCTGGCCAGGATGTTCGCGCGCCTCTGGTCCAGCCCCAGCTGGCAGATGTCTACGTCCAGCCAGAAGATGTCCGCCACCTGCATCATCGGATAGAGGAGCTGGGCCGCCTGCACCGCCTCCCTGGAGCTCCTGCCTGCGATGGTGAGGGCCCTCTGGGCCCTGGCCAGGGTGAAGTTCTGGGCTACGGTGATCACCTTCTTCCAGTACTCGTCGTTCTTGACGGCGTCGCTGGTCCAGAGGACGTCGACCTTGCTCATGTCGACGCCGGCCGCCTTCCACACCTCCACGAAGTACCGGCCGACCTCCTGGATCCGGC
>JBJKSN010000080.1:0-8672 GCA_046703945.1 Nitrososphaerales archaeon
GGGCTATCTCGGTCGGCTCTGGGGAGGAGTAGGCGTCCAGGAGGCCGGCGGCGGACAGGAGGCCGCCTTCGACGACGTGCCTCGAGAACACCTCCCTGCTGATCCCGGTCTCCTTGGCCCTGAGGAAGCTGAGTATGTTCCTCTTCGTCACCTCGGTCCGCATGTACTCCCTGAGGACCCCCTCGTCCCCCTGGAGGAACCTGAGCTCCTGGAACAGCCTGGAGTAGTAGAGGTTCTGGAGCGCGACCGTGAACACGCCGAGGTCCCCGGACTTGCGGAACTCTCCCAGCTGCTGCAGGAGGACGGCGCCGTAGCCGTATTTCAGGAGGGAATTGATCACCGCCTCTACGTCGGGCTGCTGCAGGAGGGCGTGGAGCTCGCTCAGCGGTATGGTGCTGGTGGAGATCCCCACCGGGACGTTCCGGGACGAGACCAGGAAGGCCTCGGTCTGCTCGAGGGTCCTCCCCAGGCTCTTGGCGGCTATCACCAGCTCGATGTTCTCTATGTCCCACTTTGCGAGGTAGGCCATCAGGGCGTTCTTCCCGAAGACAGGCGCTGCCTGGAGGGCGGTCCTGTTCACGTAGACGAGGTGCTTGTTGACGGCGATCTCGATCGACTCGGGGGCCTTGTAGGCCGCCTGGGCCGCTTCGATGTCGGGCCCGTACCACGTCGACTCCAGGCGCTGGGCGATTTCGTTCACGTCCTTGGCCCTTGCGAGGTCATCGAGCTGCGCCCTGTTGAGGAGGCCCAGAGAGAGGACCTTGATGACGCCGAAGCTCGCGCCGTACGAAGACTGCAAGGCGCGTTACTCCTTTCCCAGTATGGATGCGCGCGCGTCTTCGCCATGGGTCCGGAGGAGCTCTTCGAAGGTGAGGTCCAGGGCGAGGGTGCCGTCACTGCTCGTCGCGCTGAATCCCCCGATCGAGGGGAGGTCTGACGAGGCCACCTTGACTCCCAGCTTCTTGAGGGCGGCGGCGTCGGATCGGCGGCAGTCCACGCTTATCGAGCCGCCGAGCCTCTTCTGGGCGTAGGCCGCCATCTTCGCGAGCATGCCTTGGTAGTCCTTTGACTCCGCATACTCCGCGAGGATGTCCCTGAGGGCGGAGAGGTTGGACTCGAGCCTCTTCTCGGTCGCGTCGAACATCATCTTCTTGGCTTGAAGCTTGGCCGCGCCGTCGATTCTGACCTTTTCTCTCTGGGCGGCAGCCTCGGCCTCCTTCCTCCCTGACTCTTGGATGTAGGCCCTCTGCTCCGCGGCCTTCTTGGTCACCTCGTCCTTCTTGGCCGAGTACTCAGCGTCCAGAGCCTTCAGGGTCTCGTTGCGCTTCTCCTCGACCTCTCCGAGCAAAGCTTCGGCGGCCAAATCCTGTCGCCTAGAGGATGTTGAGTAGGAGGATTATCCCCAGCACGAACCCGATGATCCACAAGGTTTCTGGGATGACGAAGAAGAAGAGCACCTGCCCGAATTTTTCAGGCTTCTCGGCGATAATCCCCATGCCAGCCGCACCTATGCCTTGCTGGGCGAGTCCGGTTCCAATGAGCCCTCCAGCCATCACTATGGCTGCTGCGATTGCGAGCTCCGGGCTTACGACCGCCATTTCTCGATTCTGGTTTTTTGTTCCCTTCTCGAACCGTATTTATGCGTATCTGATATCTGGCCGGGCCGACCGAAAGACTGGGAAGTCGGGAAGGCGCGACCCCCTCTAGGGGAAGATGCCTGACGCCGCAGCGTGGGCGAATGCGATGAACTGCTCAGGGAAGAGCCCTATCCCGATTATCAGCCCGACCAGCACCGCGAAGATGACGACGAAGCCGAACGGCTCCGTCACCCTCTCCGTGCTCTCGCCCTGGTCGAGGTACATCCTCTTGATCACCCAGAAGTAGTAGCCAAGGCTGAAGGCGCTGTTCAGGATCGCGGCCACGGCGACCCAGGCCAGCGGGGTGTTGATGACCGACAGGAACAGGAGGAGCTTGCTCCAGAAGCCGCTGAGAGGAGGTATCCCCGCCAGGGCGAGGAAAGAGATGGCCAGGGTGAACGCTGTGATGGGCATCCGCTTCGCGAGGCCGTTGTATGCTCCCAGGTCGCTCCTCTTCAGCTGCATGAGGACGAGCATCGCCGCGAGGAAGGCGGCCCCCTTCATCACCGCGTGGTTCACAATGTGGAAGAGGGAACCGGTCATCCCCAGCACGGCGTTGTAGGCATACAGCCCCGTCTGCTGGCTGTAGGCGAAGATGGCGAAGCCGACCAGGATGTACCCAGCCTGGGCTATGCTTGAGTACGCAAGCAGCCGGGTCATGCTCTTCTGGGTGAGCGCTGCTACGTTGCCGAGGGTCATCGTGACGACCGCCAGGACGGCCAGGACGTTGGCCAGCGAGAACAGAGAGTTCGGGGCGAGGGCGTAGACGGTGGCGACGGCCAGGACAACCCTGATGGCCGCGACGAAACCTGCCTTCTTGGTAGCAGTGGCGAACAGTGTGGCGACGGCCGGAGGGGACCCCTCGTAGGCGTCCGGGACCCACATGTGGAACGGGACTATGGACATCTTGAACCCGAACCCTACGATGAAGAGGAGGATGGCGACGCTGACCAGGGGGTTGAAGGGATCGGCCGCCAGCTTGGCGACCACCCCGGATATCTGGGTGGTCCCGGTGACGCCGTAGGTCAGGCTCATGGCGTAGAGTATTATGGCGGAAGACAAGGCGCCCAGGATGGCGTACTTCGCGGCCGCCTCGTTGGACTGCACCCTCTTCTTGTCGAAGCCCGCCAGGACGTAGGTAGGCAGGCTCATCAGTTCCCAGGCGACGAACAGCATGAGCAGGTCGGCTGAGTACGAAAGGAGGAGCATCCCCAGGGCGGAGAACACCAGGAGAGAGTAGTAGGACGGTATGTTCGAAGGGCTGGGGGACGAGTAGACGGAGACGACGGCCACAGCCAGCGAGACTGAGAGGACCACCAGGGCGAACAGGTTCCCCAGGGCGTCGGACACCAGCAGGGTGCCGAAGTAGGCGACGCTTCCTCCGTAGGCGGCGTTCGCCGCCACCATGACGATGGCCACCACCAGGGCGGCGATGGACCCGTAGGCGCCCACTCTGAACCTCCCCCCTAGAGCCTGGAGCACGGGCGCGCCGAGGGCGGCCGCGCTCAGCGCTATGACTGCCGCCAGTATGTACTCCATCCTAGTGGCTCACCAACTGGACCAGGTGCTGCACGACCGGGGCCGCGGGCCCCAGCACGAGGATCGAGAAGAACATCATGATGATGAGCGGCAGCAGATAGAGCGCCAGGACCCCCGCGTCCAGGGCCTGCATGTCCGTCCCCGCGGACCCGGCCGAAGGCGGAGACAGCACGGCCCTCTTGATCATCCACAGCATGTACCCTCCTATCATCACAGGGACCAGTATCGCGACGGCGGCGTAGGGGGTCGCATGTATCCCGCCCACTATCACGAGGACCTCGGCGACGAAGCTCCCGAAGGGTGGGAGCGCCATGGCGCCTACGCAGGCGAAGACCAGGAGCGTGCCTGCCCTTGGGACCACGCTCCGCAGCCCGTTCATCAGGGAGATGTCTGTGGTGCCGAGGCCCTTCTGGATGTAGCCCGCGAGCATGAAGAGGGACCCGGCGGTGAAGGCGTGGACGAACATCTCGAGTATCGCCCCCTGCATCCCTATGATGCTCCCCGACGCCACGGTCGCGAAGGAGCCGAGCACCACGAACCCCATGCCTGCGATGCTGGTGTAGGCGAACATCGACCTCAGGTTCTTGGAGAGTATGGCGACCCCGGCGCCGTAGAACATGGTCACGACCCCGACGGCCATGAACGCCCAGGCCCACTGGTGGGCCGCCTGGGGGAAGAGCCCGATGCTGATCCGGATGAGCCCGTACCCGCCCATGGCGGACTGTACGCCCGCGAGGAGGACGGCTACGGGTGCGGGCGCCTGGGTGTAGGCGTCCGGGAGCCAGCTATGAAGCGGGAAGACCGGGAGCTTGATGCCGAAGCCGATGAAAGACGCCAGGAGGGGCAGATACTGGACGGAGGCTGGGATCCGTCCCGCCAGGCTCGGGATGTCGAAGGTCGTGGGGCTGACCCCCATGTAGGCAGCCATGAGGGCTAGAAGGAGGATCATGCTGCCGGTGAAGATGAATATCATGAACTTCATGGCCGCGTACTTCTTCCTGTCCCCTCCCCAGATCCCGATCAGGAAGAACATGGGGATCATGACCAGGTCCCAGAAGAAGTAGAACAGCACGAGGTTCAACGAGAGAAAGACGCCTACGATCGCGCCCTCGAAGAGGAGGATGAGCGCGTAGTAGGCGGGCTCTGACCTGTCTATCAGCCTCCTCGACCCGATCACCGCGAACACGGTCAGCAGGGCCGTCGCCAGGACCAGAGGCGAGCTGAGCCCGTCCACCCCGACCAGGTAGCTGACGCCGAAGGACGCGACGCTCACCCAGCTGTACTGCTCCGTCAGGGCATACTGGCCCAGGCCTGACTGGCCCAGGCCCGGGAAGTTGGCATAGACGAAGTAGAAGACGTACAGCGCGAGGGCTAGCTCGACCAGCGCGACGCCCAGGGTGAACCACACCCCGGTCCTCCTGCTCTTGCTGAGCAGGAGGTAAGCCGGGAGCGAGGCGACGATGGGGAGGAACAGCAGGACAGAGAGTATCGGCATCATATCGCCAGGTTCACCCCCGACAACAGCAGGAAGAGCAGCAGGAGTATGATGAGGCCCACGGCCAGTATGAGGGCGTACTGTTCGAGGACTCCCGTCTGCAGCCTGCGGAAGACCCTGGAGAGCCGCTGCCCGGTCCTCGCCACCCCGTCGGCGGCCACCTCAATCACGTTCCTGTCGAACCAGTTGCCCCCGGCCGAGAACCGGAGGGCCAGCGCCCTGGCCCCGTCGTTCACCCTCTCGAGGCCGTTTATCTCGAGGTTGTCGAAGGCCCAGTAGGAAGCCCTCAGGGGGGCGTTGACGAAGACCTTGTAGTAGACGGCGTTGATGTACCATCGGTTCTCGAGGAACTTGTGGAGCTGATGGCCGAACCCGGAGTCCCCTGCGATGCTCGACGGGGAGACCTTCCGCCTCACGTAGAGCTGGATCGAGAAGAACAGCCCCACGATGACGAAGCATATCGTGATCAGGGAGGAGGTGTAGTTGAACGAGGACGCCGGGCTCAGGCTGGAGAACGAAGCGCCAGAGAAGAGGGTGTAGATGTACGTGATCGCCGAGGCCTGCAGGAACCCCCCGAGGTTGAAGAACCCCAGGATCCCTATGAGCACCGTGCCGACGCCGAGGATGGAGTACGGCACCCAACTCAGCGGCGACGGCTCCTTCGGCTCGTGGCCAGCCTCCTCATGCCCAGGCTTCGCCCTAAGGCCGTAGAAGACCAGGCCGAACATCCTGAATGCGTAGAAGGCCGTCAGCCCGGCGGTGGCGGACCCCACGATGAAGAGCCCGTACTGCCCCGCCCCCCAGGCGGTGGCCAGGATGGCATCCTTCGACCAGAAGCCGCTGAGCGGAGGTATCCCTGACAGCGCTGCAGCGGCGATGAGGAAGATGGCGAAGGTGATCTTCAGCTTGTCCTTCAGCCCGCCCATCTCGTTGATGTACTTCGTCCCGGCGACGTCGATGAGGAAGCCCGCCATCAGGAAGAGGGCGGCCTTGAAGATAGCGTGGCTCATCAGCTGGAACAGGCCGGCGGACAGCCCTTCGGCGAAGTTCGTGGAAAGGCCGGCGAGGCCCAGGGCCAGCATCATGTACCCTATCTGGGACACGGTCGAGTAGGCCAGCAGCTTCTTCAGCTCGAAGCCCACCATGGCCTGGGTGGCCGCCAGGAAGGCCGTGAACGCGCCTATCCAGGCCACGACCATGAAGAACGGCTGGATGAGCGCAGGGTTGGAAGCGAGCGCGAAGTAGAAGATCGGGCCGATGCGCGCGACGAGCACTACCCCTGCGTTCACCATGGTCGCGGCGTGGATCAGCGCAGACACCGGGGCGGGGCCGGCCATGGCGTCGGGGAGCCACTCCTGGAGCGGGAACTGGGCAGACTTGCCCACGGCTCCGCCGAAGATCAGGAGCGCGACCGGGACCAGGAGGCCCGAGGCTGCCAGGGCCGTGGCCCAGCCTGTGGAAGTGGCCAGGGTGTGATAGCTGAACGTCCCCGAGAAGACGAAGAGGATGAGTATCCCCGCGAGCATGGCCAGGTCTCCCACCCTTGTCATGAAGAACGCCTTCATGCCTGCATGGGACGGCGGGTACGCCTGTTCCTCCCCCAGGGCCGTCGAACCGGGGGTCCCGACCCAGTTCTCTTTCTCGTCGTGGTAGTAGTAGCCTATGAGGGCGTAGCTGCAGAGCCCCACCCCCTCCCACCCGATGAAGAGCCCGAGGAGGTTGTTCGACAGCACTATGAGCTGCATGCTCCCTATGAAGAAGTTCATGAAGAACCAGTACCTCGTGAGCCCGCGGTCTCCTTTCATGTAGTCGACGCTGTAGAGCATCACCAGGAAACTGATCCAGGCGACGAGGTTCGCTATGATGACGGTGTACGGATCAGAGAGGACCCCGAAGCTGATGCCGAGCTCCGGGATCCATGGGACAGAGGCGGGTATGATCGAGTTGAACAGGGACACGGTGTTGCCCTGGATCACCGGGATGAGCAGGTCCAGGGCGAAGAGAGCCGAGAGCAGCGGGAAGAGTACCGCCACCGCGTCCCTCACCTTCCCCTTCCCGGTCAGGGGAGCCGCCAAGGCCCCCACGTATGGGAGGATGAAGATCAGCCAGACGAAGTACGACGGGATTGGGACGGCTACCATGCTCAGCGGACTCCTAGCCCGATGCTGCTGGCGAAGTGGTAGAGGGACCTGAAGAAGATGTCAGGATAGATGCCTATGACAATTGCGAGCACGGCGAGGAAGAAGACCGGGACGATCATGATCAGCGGCGCCTCCCGGACGCCCTGGAGCTCGGAGCGGGGCGGCCCGAAGAATATCTTGCGGACCGGCCAGAAGGTGTACGCCACCGTCAATATCGTGGCGGCGAGGCCTCCGATGGCGACGACGAAATTCCAGGCCAGGGGCCCGGTCGTGCCCCGCGCGAAGACGCCCTCGAAGAGGATCCATTCGGCCTGGAAGCCGCCGGTGGGTGGGACGGCCGAGATTACCATGGTCCCGATGAGGGCCAGGGCCGCGGTCAGGGGCATCTTGGACGCCAGGCCGCCCATCTTGCGTATGTCCCTGGTACCCACCTGAGAGACCAGGATTCCGGCGACGCAGAAGAGGATCGTCTTGCCTATGATGTGGTTCAGGAAGTAGAACACGCCTCCGGACACGCCGAGTAATGTGAGGCTTCCGATACCCAGCAGGGAGTAGGCGTTCTGGCTGATGGTGGACCAGGCGTAGACGTATTTCACGTCGTTCTGGACCATGGTCATGGCCCCTCCGAAGACCATGGTGACCAGGGCGATCACCATCAGGGGGAAGGAGAACGGCAGGAAGGCGGCCGGCATGCCTTCCACGAGCAGCCTTACCACTACGTAGTTCCCCACGGCCACTATGGTGGCCATTATCGGAGCGAAGGAGGTGGGGTGCTCCGCGTGGGCGTAGGGGAGCCACATGTGGACGCCGAACACCGCCATCTTGATGAGCCACCCGACCAGGATCAGGCCGACGGCCCAGTAGGCGACCGTCCCCAGGGGGATCGTGGAGAGCGCGGAGATCTGGAAGCTCCCGGTGGCGGTGTACACGACCACTATCCCCGCGAGGAAGATGAAGGCGCCGAGGTGGTTCCAGAGGAAGTACATGATGGCGACCCGCTCCCTGTTGACGTACCCGAAGAGCGCCAACATGAACGCCGAGGGGATCAGCATCAGTTCGAGGAACATGTACAGCTCCAGGAGGTTCGTGGACAGCGAGATTCCTATCAGCCCGGCGTCGAGGAGCATGAAGTTGAGAAAGTACAGCGAGTACTGCCCCTTCCTCTCCTCCCCGTACATAGCCTCAAGCCTGTGCTTCATGTACCCCATCGAGTAGACAGACGTAGCTGTGACGACGATGTTCATCATCAGGGCCACAGGAATGCTCAGGTTGTCTCCGAGGAACCCGAAGACGAGGCCAGACACCGGGGCCCAGGTGTAGGACTCGGCCGCGCTCGCGCCCCCGTTGAACAGGGATGACGCGAGGTAGGCCAGGAGGAGCGTCGTGTAGAGCAGGGACGCGAAGGCTATCCAGCCAACGTGACGGCCGAGCTTCCGGCCGAGCAGGAGGACGACCGGTGCGACGGCGAGCGGGACAGCCACTGTCTGAAGGAGGATGTATTCCATGGACAACGCCTGCTATCGAAGCTCTGCCCTGGGCACTGAGCCTGCGCGCTCGAAGACCTTGTGTGGCACCACTATCCCTCCAGTGTCTTCATCTCGCTCATGTCGATGTCGTTGTGCAGCCTGTATGCCACTATCACTATGGCAAGTATCACCGCCGCCTCGGCGGCAGCCAGGGCGATGGAGAACAGCACCACGGTCTGTCCGAGGGCGTTGCTCGCCTCCTGGTATGGGAGGTACTGGTTGAAGGCGACGAAGTTCAGGTTAGCGGCGTTTATCATGAGCTCGACGGCGAACAGGAGCCGCATGGCGTTCCGTTTGGTCACCAGTCCGTAGACGCCTATGCCGAAGAGGTGCG
>JBJKSN010000081.1:0-2744 GCA_046703945.1 Nitrososphaerales archaeon
TCAGAGTGGCAGGTGTTCACAAGGGTGGCGATACGGATCGTGATGCCCGGCATCATCGTCACAGCCCTTTTCGCGCTCGTGCTGGTGTGGAACGAGTTCCTGATCGCTGAAACCCTGACCGGCGCGGCCACTAAGACCGTTGCTGTTGGGGTGTGGAGCGGGATAGGCGAGACCACTGGGGTGGTGAAGTCCTTCGGTTGGGACGACCTGAACGCGGCGGGCACCCTGGCCTTCGTCCCCGCCGTTGTGGTGATGCTGGCGATCAGGAGGTACCTGGCCAGAGGATTCAGCATGGGGCAGGCGCATTGAGCGGCGGGGGCAGTCGGTCGCCCGGGTGGCTCTCTCTTTGGTTCAGGGCCGGGCCGCCGGACGCCCTGGTAGCAGGAAGGCGGAGACGCACGCCCCGTATCTTCCCTTCAAGGCCTCGGGGAGGAACTGGTAGCTAGTGACCACCTTCCTGCAGTCCTCGGCGCCGCAGCTGCACTTCATAGAGAATCCCTCCCACCCGACGTTGGTAGAGTAGTCGAAGGTCACCTCCTCCCCGGGCTCTATCCTCCGAAGAGCCACGACTCTGGTCCTGCCCATGATGACGCAGTTGGGGTCGCACGAGTGGTTCATGAACCAGCCCGGCGAACCCTTGGGAGGCAGCACGTACCGGTCGAAGTCCACCTGGAAGCAGTACTCCCATACCTTCTTCGGGATGTCGCTGATCCACCTCTCCTCCCCAGAGTAGTCCCAGACCAGCTGGCCGGGCTCGATCCTCGTCCCCGCGAAGGCCCCTCTCCCCTTCGTCCCGGCGGGGCCGATGCGGAGCGTGGAGGCAGCTCCTGACAACATTCCTGCGTCTCCCGCCCGGCTTTTATACAGGACCCTTGTTAGAATAAACTGAACCGCACAGGGGTTTGCCAGCTAATGGACCAGCTTCTAGAGGACCGCGCCGGTTCCCCGGCGAAAGGTTGGGTCAGGGACGGGATACTCTCTTACCTGGCCAAGCGTCCTGGGACTGTCACAGAGATCGCGGCCGACCTCGGAGTATCGAAGGCTACGGTCTCCTATCATGCCAAGGCGCTCGTCAGCAAGGACGTGATAGAGATCCAGGACATCAGGAGCGTGAGGGGCGGTGTCTACAGCAAGACCTTCGCGCTGAAGCGCAGGGACCTTACCCTCGCGGGGAAGACGGAAGACCGCGAAGGGGCGCTCACCAAGCTTGACGAGTACTTCGAGCGGCTTCTAATCAGCGTAGACCTGGACTCGCAGCGGAGGCCTCTCGAAGAGATGGAGATCTTCCTATACCACTTGTACAGCCTGATGGCGGAGTCGCACTCACTCGACGAAGGGGTCTTCGAGGAATACGGCCGTAGGGTGGGCGAGGGTCTCATAGCCCCTACCCTCAACGCATCCACGGCCGGACGCGGGCTCAAGGCGCTCGCGGAGCGCCTCACTGCGGAGGGGGTGGCGAGCATGTCGGCACAGGTCAGGAGAGGGTCCGAGGCCCGGCTCGTCTGCGAGGGTTGCCTGGGGAACACCGCGCACGGGAGCCTTGTCTGCTCCTTCACCAAGGGGATCCTCGTCGGGGCCATAAGGGCGAAGGACGGGGGTGCGCTGAGCCTCGAGAGGCAGAGGAAAGAGACGAGGAGGTGCGTCTACGTCGTGAAGCGGAGGGGCTTCACGAGGTGAGCGCACGCACTCCGAGGGCGAAAGGGGCAGCGGAGAGAGGCCGGACTATGTCGAGGGACGAGTTCCTCAGGCTCCTCGGGCAGAAGCTCAGGGAGAAGTCTCAGGAGAAGCACCCTCTCATGGTGATGCTCTACCAGGGCAAGCTGACCCCGAAGCAGGTGAGGGCGTGGATTATCAACAGGTTCTACCTCCAGAAGAACATCCCGCTCAAAGACGCAGCGATCCTCTCCAACTGCCCAGAGACAGATGTGAGGAGGCTGTGGATAGGCAGGATCCTCAAGAGGGAAGGGCTGGGAGGGAGCATAGGGGACGTGGAGGGCTGGGTGGGCCTCGCCGAGTCGGCCGGCGTACCAAGGGAAAAGATCCTCAGGGCAAGATGCCTCCCCGGGGTGAGGTTCGCCGTCGATGGATACGTCAACTTCGCCAGGCGCGCCGACTGGACCGAGGGGGTGGCGGCATCTCTCATAGAGTACTTCGCCAAGGGAGAGCTCGTGAAGAGGATCGAGTCTTTCAAGCGCCACTACAGGTGGATAGAGCCTGAGGGCTACAAGTTCTTCATGTCTCGGCTCGGTCAGTTGGACACGGCCAACGAGACCACTCTCAGGATCGTCCTTCGGTATTGCCGAGACAGGGAGATGCAGCTCCATGCGATAGCCGCCGCCGAGTCGATGGCGGACATCTACTGGAGCCTCCACGACGCCATATACGTGGCGTACGTGATCCAGGACAGGCCGCTCGAAGACTCACTCGACGGCTAGGCCCGGGTCCGCCTCAGCGACCTGTTCTCGACGAGGAGGAAGACCACGGCGGCGGCGAGGATCCCCACGACGATGGGTGCCACGTACCCTTCCCAGGCCGGCTGAGGGGCAGACGGCACCGTGTACGCCATGAGGTCTCCGGGGACCCCTCCCGAGAACGCCCCGTATGCCGAGGCGCTGGTCACCTGGTACAAGAACACCCGCCCGTCGATCCCGGACCCTATCGTGGGGCTCTCGTACAGCGACGGCCCCACATAGAGGTCGTACACCTGCCGTCCGGTCGTGGCGTCGAGGATGTGTATGCTCCCG
>JBJKSN010000082.1:0-18123 GCA_046703945.1 Nitrososphaerales archaeon
TCCCTACCGTCCATCATCTCTCGGTAGTACCGCCCCGTGGTCCTCCTGGTGAAATAATAGTCGTATAGGGAGACGTGCCTTAGCTCCAATCCGAGGAGGTACTCATGAATCCTCTGGGCCGCATCTCTCCCCTTGGCCATGGCCTTCACGACCAGACTCTCCCCGGTGACCACATCCCCTGCTGCGAAGACCCCTGGGAGGGATGTCATGGAACGGTCGTCGATGGCGAGCCCACCCCTGCGGCCAGCCTCTAGCCCGGCAACCTTCCCGATGAACGAGTTCGGGCCGCGGCCTATGGCCACGATCACCGAGTCGCAATCAAGGTCGACTGTCTCGCCCGTGGGGACAGGGCTCCTCCTTCCGGACGCGTCAACCTCGCCCAGCTTCATCACCGACATGGTCGCCTTCGTCACCCGGCCCCCTTCCCCCGAGTACTTCTGGGGAGAGAGCAGGAACTTCAGCCTGAGGCCCTCCTCCTTCCCCTCCTCGACCAGTACCTCGTCGACCGGCATCTCGGCCTCCGTCCTGCGATAGACCATGATGACCTCGCCCCCCGTCAGCCTCTGGGCGGTACGCGCGCAGTCCAGAGCGCTGTCCCCTCCCCCGATGACGAGCACCCGCTTCCCGAGGTCGTACTTCGGGTGTTCGATGTATCTGTCCACCCCCTCGACGAAGACGTCTTCGAGGAAGCGGTAGCCGTCGATGACGCCTTCCAGGTCCGACCCTGGGGTGTCGGGCTTCGGCACGTCCTTCGCCCCGGTGGCTATCAGCACGGCGTCGTACTCCGAGCGGAGGTCGTCGAGCCTTACGTCCCTGCCGACCTTGGTCCCAGTCTTCGCATCCACGCCCATGCCAACGATCCTGGCGGCTTCGTAGCGGAGGACGTCCTTGGGGAGGTGGTAGTCCGGGATGCCGTACCAGGCTGTCCCTCCCAGGTTGGGGAGCTCGTCATAGACGGTCACCGAGTGGCCGAACCTGGTGAGCAGCTCCGCCGCGGCCAGGCCCGCGGGGCCCCCTCCGACCACTGCGACCCTCCTCCCCGAGGGTGGCCTCAGGGCGGGGTCAGGCTGCCTGGACACAGCCCTCTCCCAGTCGGCGACGAAGCGCTGTATCATCCCCGATGCCACAGGGTCGCCCCTGGTGCCTATGACGCAGGCGGCCTCGCACAGGCTGTCGAGCTGGGGGCAGCAGCGGGCGGTGGTCCCCAGCAGCGGGTTGGTCTCGCGTATCCTGTGATAGGCGGTCGCCATGTCCCCCCTGGACACGGCTTCGCACATGCCTCTGATGTCAGTCTGGAGCGGACACACGTCCATGCACACCGGGTTCCCACAGGTGACGCACCTGCTGGCCTCCTCCATGGCCTGCTCCATGGTGTAGGGGAGCTGGACCTCCTCGAAGCTCCCTTTCCTGGCTTCGACGTCCAGCTTTGGGAACGGGAACTTGGCCGTCCTCTCAGTCTTTAGTGACAATTCTCTCAGAATTTGCGCCCGGGTTTGGGCTAATAAGGAACTGTGACGATTCTCAGGTTTGGAAGATGCGACGCCGGCAGAAAGAACATCGGGCTGACAACAAGGTGGCGGGCCCTGTGGGATTCGAACTCGCGGGCGACTTTGGCGCCTCCCACGGCATGCTGGTGACTCCCACGACTAGCTAAGAGCCAGCCGCTCTAACCTGGCTGAGCCAAGGGCCCACCGAACGTGCGGCCGATTGGCCGGAATTAAAAGGGTTCTCAATGCATCCAAGTAATCAGGAGAGTCGTGCGCGGCCGAGAAGCCGCAGCAACTGACTGACGTCCCGCGGAGCCAATCTGGGTTGATATATTGGGCCACCCCGGGCAGACTCATGGGCCGTCTCGCATTCGTCGGACTGGGCCTGGGACCCAGAGGCGCGTCTCTGGAAGCCGTCGACGAGTTGAAAGCGGCCGATGCCGTCTACCTTGAATACTACACTACGCCCCATGAGTCGGCCCTCCTGACGGAGATTGCAAAGGCCATCGGGAAGGAACTGACAGTGGTTGACAGGGAGTTCGTTGAGAGTGGGACCGCCATACTGGACGAGGCGGCAAACAAGCGCGTCGCTCTCGCGACCTTGGGTGACCCGATGATCGCCACCACCCACAGCGAACTCAGGGCCCGGGCCATCCGGAAGGGGATTGAGACGAGGGTCGTGCACTCGGCGACCATAGCGTCAGCCGCCGCCGGCGAGTGCGGTCTGCACTCGTACAAGTTCTCCAGGACCGTCACGGTGACGAGGGAGTCCGTGGGCAAGCTGACCCAGGCGTATCATATCCTCCACTCGAACCTCCTCGAGGGCGCTCACACGCTGCTCCTGCTCGAATACGACGTCCAGAGCGGGAGCGGAGTGACCCCGGGAGACGCCATGGCAGGGCTGCTGCTGGCCGAGGCGAACTTCAAGCGCGGGGTGGTATCCGAGGAGACGTTCGCCATCGTCCTCTCGAGGCTCGGGCGCGGAGGGCATAGGTCGGCCGCCGGGAGGATCGGCGAACTCGCCAAGGAAGAGTACGGCGAGCCCCCCCACAGCGTCATAATCCCTGGCAGGCTGCATTTCTCAGAGGTGGAGGCCGTCGCTGCGGTGTTCGCGCTGGAAGAGAAAGCGGTCAGGAGCAACTCGGACGGGGTGCTCAGGACAGCCCAGACCCTTGTCCCGAGGTACGTGGCCAAGACGAGGAGGGCGCTCGAGGGCCTGAAGCCGAGGCTGGGGGAACAGTACGAGCACGTCGTGGAGAACGCAGAGCTCTACATGAAGGACGCCGAGGGATTCTTGGCCAACGGAGAGGACGAGATGGCCATGCTGAGCATAGGGTATGCCGAAGGGCTTTTGGACTCGCTGGCGTTTGCTGGCGTGGCAAAGATAGACTGGTGACCGATGAACAGCAAAAAGATCCTGGCGGCCGTGTATTCGATGGGTGTGGTAGGCGGTGAGTCCGGAGCAAAGGAGCTCGCCGGGAGGCTCGGTCTGAGTCAGAAAGAGGCGAGAGACGAGCTAGGGAAACTGTCGAAGCTCGGGCTGGTGAGAACAGGAGGCAAGGGGGCCGAACTGACCCCCCGCGGGAGGAGGGCAATCAAGGTCGTCTTCATAGGCGGCGGGTTCGAAGTGATCCACTACGGGCACCTGTACACCATAGAGAAGGCGCGGGCGCTGGGGGACGCGCTCGTGGTATCGGTCGCCAGGGACAGCACGATAAGGAAGAGGAAGAGCCGGGAGCCCCTGGTCGGCGAGAAGGACAGGACGAAGCTGCTCTCTGCCCTCAGGTTCGTCGATGCTGCCGTATTGGGGGTCGAAGGGGACATCTACGTCACCCTCGAAAGGGTGAGCCCCGACGTGGTCGCCCTCGGGTATGACCAGTACCACATGGAGGACGAGATCAGGGCGGAGGCAGCCCGGAGAGGGATGAAGTTGAAGGTGGTGCGCCTGGACTCTCCCTATCCCGGGATCAAGACGAGCAGGCTGTTGAAGGACTTCTAGGTCGGGCGCCCGAGCTTCTTCTCCAGCCGGGCCATGGAGCTGCTGACTGAGTTCCGCCCGATTTCCTCGGCTAGGAGGCCCCTGGTGTCTTCGACCAGCATCCTGGCGACGTCTATCTTCCTGCGAGCCCCGTTGACGACGTGGTCATAGACCGCGAGAGGGGAGCACGCGGCGTAGAGCTCTTCCATGACCCCGAAGTACTTCTTGGCACCGCCGAGGTCTCTCTGCAGGATCGAGTCCAGCACCAGCCTCTTCAGCTCCCCCACCGCGTCCAGGAGGCCGAGGAGATATGCCTCCGGCGAAGCCTCGAGGGCCTCCATCGACGGGAGAGGCTTCCCCTTCGCCAGCGAGACGACGACGGATGCCTCGACCACCTCGGTCTCGGGGGAGACGATGTACCTCGCCACCGAGCCGTCCGCGTCTCTCTTGAGCTCCTTCAGCAGCGCCTTGGCCCTGGAGAGCTCTCTTTCACCCTCCTTCTTCTTCCCCAGATGGACCGATATGATCGCCCTGGAGGACGCCGAGATCACGTCTCTGCTCCCCTTGATGACCCGGTCGCGACGTTCGAGCTGCTGGGAGAACCTGGCTTCCATCGCCTTCAGGGAGCGCCTGACGTGGTCCAATCTAGGAGGGGGTGGGAACCCTGGCGTCTTAAGTCTGCCAAGGAGCAGGCCACAGACGGCGACTCCTCCCCCTCCGTGGCAGTCTCCTGGCAGCTGGGGCGCTTTTAGCCGGGTCCGAGCCTTGGCTGGGTCCTGGGCAACCAAATGAACCCGCGTAGGAAGAGAGCGAACGTGCTGAGGGCCAGAAGGATAGGGCAGGGCGCCAGGGCCCCCGGCAGTGCTCATCGCGCCTCTGACCGGCCCGATTTCTCCAAATACCAGTCAACTCCAGCCAATGGTTCGAAAGCACGACACATGCCCCCATCGGAGATGTCTCCAGCTGAATAGCAACTATGTCAAAGGCAGGTCCCGCGAATATCGTGCGATGTCTGCCCTAAAGAAAGAAGGATGGATGGTAGCCAGGAGCGCCGCGTCCCACGGGGCCGTCGATGTCTTCGCGGCCAAGGACGGCAAAGTCCTGCTGGTCCAGGTGAAGAGCGGCAGGGCCAGGGCGACCAAGGAGGAGCTCCAGGAGCTGGCTGAGTGGGGGAGGAACGCGAACGGAGACGCCGAGGTGTGGCACTACAAGGGAAAGGGAGAGTTGGTAAGGAGGAGGGTCCATGCGGCCAGGGGAGAGGGTTCCTGAGGTCGAAGTGCTTCTTCTGCGACACCGAACTCGAGGTGGTCCTGCACACGTTCAAGGTCGGACCCAGAGACGAACCCGTCTGCGAAGAGTGCTACGTGAAGACGGTCAACAGGGTAAAGGCCAAGGCGGAGGAAGAAGGGCGGAAGGACTCAGGCTGAAGCGCAGGCGCGTCTCAGTTCTCGTACGAGGGTGGAGCACCCGGCGATGCTCTCTTCGTCTTCGCCCTTTGCGTAGCACTCCAAGGCCCTTTCGTAGTCTTCCAGGGCGCTGATCGCCCTGACTTCCGGCGAGATGCTGGGCTGAGAGAGGATGAGCCGCCCTGCCGTCTCGTACCAGCCGGCCGCGTCCCCATACTGTCCCAGCTGTAGGAAGCAGGAGGCGATGGACTCGCAGACCTCGACCTTGTGGGGCGAGGTGGAGAACTTCTCGAACTGCTCCCTGAGCAGGTAGACCGCCGCGTTTCCGCTCCTCATCTTGCCGATGCCGAAGCCCTCGGAGAAATCGCGCAACACGGAACATCGGCCGTCCCTCCCCTAAGTGCAGCATGCTCTAGTTTTGTTGAGCCCAGAATCAAAAGAGGGCGTAGACCTAGGCGCTGCTCATGACTGCCTGGGCGGCTTCGCGGAGTCTCCTCCTCGCGAGGCCCTCCTTGAAGCGCTTCTTCTCGACGCTGGTGCGCGGGTCGAGCGGGGCGATCTGGGCAGGCCTCCCCTTCTCGTCCAGCGCCACGTAGGTCAGGTAACAGGACCCGGTGTGCGTCCCCTTGCGGGTAGACGGGTCGACGGCGTCCAGTCGTACGCCGATCTCCATGGAGGTGGTGCCCACGTAGTTCACGGCTGCCTTCAATATGAGGAGGTTCCCGACGTAGACCGGCGCGTAGAAGTTCATGCGGTCGATGGACGCCGTGACCACATTCTTCCCCGCGTGCCTCCAGGCGACTATGGCCGCGATCTCGTCCATGTATCTCATGATGGCCCCCCCGAAGACGTTCCCCAGCACGTTGGCGTCTGTGGGCATCATGAGCCTGGCGGTGGTCATCTCCGACTCTGCGGGGCTCTTAGCCTTCAACTTCGCCAAGGAATGCCGAGCCGCCGCCTGAAGTTGATAAAGATACAGGGGGAAGAGCCGTGGCTGCCTGCTCGGTCACTGCCTGGGCCCACGGCCGCCCAGGCGCAGGGGCTCACCGTCCCAGGGGCTGTGGGCCGGGTCCCTGACCTAGCCGCGCCGGGCTGCTCAGCCGAACCACTTCTCCAGGGTCTCTGTCTGCGCGGAGGCGGTCCTGGAGGACTGCACCCTGGCTATGGCCGCGTCTACCCTGTCACGTGAGAACGAGTGCTCTCCGACGAGGAAGGACACGACCTTCTCCTTGTCGAGGGGCTTCCACTCGGGGCTCACGCCCTTGATGGAAGGCGCGTCGAGGTACAGCTTCCGGATCTCCGGGTAGTTCACGCCCTGCAGGGGACCCGCGAGCTCCTTGATCTCCTCGAGCTTGCCGTACTTCTTCAGGTACTTGAGCGCCGTAGCCGGGCCGACCCCGGCGAACCCGTCGGGGTTGAAATCCGTCCCGAGCAGGATGGCGAAGTCGACGAGCTGCTCCCTGGTGAGGCCGGTAGCCGCCAGGGCCGACGCGAGCGTAATCCTCTCGGGGACCACGTTGATCACGATCCCCTTGCTCGGGAGCCTCCTTTTGCCGGAGATGGTGACGTTGCGCACCAGGACCGGCGCCCCGAAGACGATGGAGTCGTGGTCCTGAGACGCCACAGCGTTCACGACCCCCTCTATGGCCATGACCGACGCCTGCGCTTCGCCTTCCGACGGAGCGTCGACCCAGGGGATGCCCATGGCGTCCAAGAGCTCCTTCGCGTCGGAGACCATGTCCCGCTTCAGGACCGTGGAGGCCTCGGCGTACTTCCTCGCCTGCGTCGTCTCGCCTGCCTGGAGAGCGCGCAGATACTGGTCCTTGGCCTCCCTGCGCTGCTCCGACCGCCTCCTGATCTCTTCCATCTTGAGTTCGGGGGGCCGGCCGTCGAAGACATAGACCAGCTTCATGCCGAGCTCCAGCAGGTTGACGTTCCTATAGAAGAGGCCAGAGATGTGGGAGGTCACGCGCCCCTGTGAATCCTTGAGGTGGGTCCCGTCCATCCCACGGATGATGGCGAGGAACTGATAGAGCGTGTTGTACCCGTCGACGGCGAGCTTCCAGCCTGCGATGTCTTCGAGCTGAATCTTCTCTCTCGGGATGGAGTCGCCGAAGTCTACGCCCATGGGCGGTGAAACCCCGGGCTCGCCAGATTTATTGGTTCGGTCACTCTCTCATGCGAGGGAGCCGGGCGTCTTCGGTCGTTTTGTCCTGGAATTCCACCCTTCGCTTGTCCTTGGACACCCACCGTATGGTGATCAGACCGAGTATCTCGAGCTGCATCAGCACCTTGTTGAGCTCGTCCGGCGAGCACCTGCTCCCGTTCTTGTTCAAGGCCTCCAGCAGGTCGTCGTCCGTCGCGCTCTTCTTCTCCTTTATCCATTCATACGCTGCGTATCTAAGAGGGAATCTCATCAGGCTGACACCGTACGGGAAAACGGCGAGACAAGGCGCACCCCCGTGGTATAAAAGCTATCAGACCGGCCTGGCCGGGGCTGGGTCTACTGAGGAGGAAGCCTGCTGGACATGCGGCTGACCCCGGTCACCTCATACTGGCTGACCAGGGGAGACTTTGATATCGCCTCTTCGACCTTGTCGACCACTCCCTCTTCCTCGGGGACCACGACGTCGATGATCACCGCCGAAAGGCCGAAGGCTATGGGTTCTATCTTCTGCGCTCTGATCTGCGCGTCCTTCGGGAGCAGTCCGCCAACGGACTCAACCAGCTTCTTGTGGTCGGTCGTGGTATCCGGGGGGAGGAGCTTCACTCTGATGACGTATGACCCCAACGTCTCTCCCTATGGTCCTTCGAAGCCGCAGTTCAGACACTTGTATCGCCTTGAGAACTTCCTGCACTTCTCAGACCTCCATATCACAGTTTCATGGCAGTTTGGGCAGCTGAAGTGGACCGCCCTCTCGGCAGGCTTGATCGGCCTGTTGCACGAGTTGCACAGAGGGAGGGTCACTACGCCCTGGGACATTTCTCAGGAACCCCTTCCGGCCCGACAGATATAGGTTGCTGCGCGAGACGATGGTTTCATCACTCTAGCAGAAGAGAGCGGGCCTCCGCGGAGGCCACCACCCTCGCGACCTTCAGAAGGCCCGGCACGCCCAGGGCTCCCAGGAGGGCGGTGGCGTGAAAGTCGAAGTCCGTCTGGGACATCCTCCGAACTGCCCGACTGCTGGCCAGGACTGAGAAGACTGTGTCCAGGTCATTGTTTGAAAGCTTCTCGAAGACCCCTCTCAGCCTCAGCATGGTCTTCATCTCCTTCATGAAGCCCCTCTCCCACTCCCGCTGGTAACCTGCCAGTAGCGACGGCCGGCCCTTGCTCAGGCTGGAGGCGACCCACCTGGCCGCAGCCACCCCTCCAGCCATGGAGGTCATTATCCCGCCCGCGGTGGTGGGCTTGACCTGCCCTGCGGACTCCCCGACGAAGACCCTCCTTCCCTGGACGAACCTCTGGGCCGGGCCTCCGACGTAGATGGGAGCAGACACCTTCCTTAGCACCCTCGAGCCCCGCCCCTCAAGGAACCCGTCCAAGGCCCTGAAGGGGCTGATGCCCCGCCCCGCTGCGCCGACCTTGGCCCTGTGTTTCCCGAAGGGGATCACCCAGGCGAAGAAGCCGGGGTACTGACGTGCATCGAGGAAGACCTCCACCACGTGCTGCCTTATCCAGTCTCCCTCGACCTCGTACTTCGCCGCGGGGAGGATTCCGCGCCTGGGGCTGGAAGCGGGCCCGGTGGCGTCCACCAGGAACTTCGCCCGGACCTCCTCGTCCCCCACCTTAACCGTGACCGAGTCGCTCTTCTCCTGCGCGTCCCCCACCCTTGACCCGGTCATGACTTCCGCCCCGGCTGCTTCCGCGGCCGCTGCGGCTTGCTTGTCATAGGCGCTCCTGTCGAGCACCACCACCTCCAGGGGCGCGGCGTCGACGGCGACCCGTCTGCCCGAAGGGGAGTGCAACACCGCCGAGTGAATCCGGTCCTGGACGACCCCCTCCGAAGGAGAATAGCCGTACTTCCTGAGCCCCGTCAGGCTGACCAGGCCGTCGCACTTCTCCGGCTCGCCCACCTCGGGATGCTCCTCGGCAACCAGGACCCTGAGGCCCGCCTTGGCCGCCTCCGCGGCGAAGACCAGGCCTGCGATGCTGCCGCCGGCCACTACTACGTCGCAGGTTCGGGACAAGGACCAGGACTTTGCAAAGGCTTAACCGGACTTGTAATAACCATTGGCAAACCACCTGGCATGAAACAGGCCATCGTCGTCCGAACAGACCTCGGGATGGGGAAGGGCAAGGTCGCCGCCCAGGTCGCGCACGCCTCCCTTTCCGCCGCCGAGTCAGCCCAGCAGAAGAGGCCAGGATGGTACTCCGGATGGAAAGACGGCGGGCAGGCCAAGATCGTGCTCAAGGTAGACAGCGAAGAGGGCCTGAGAGAGCTCTTCCGCAAGGCGAAGAGCGCAGGACTCCCGGCTGCATTGGTTGAGGACAGGGGGCTCACCCAGGTGGAGCCAGGGACTACCACCTGCCTGGCCGTTGGCCCGGCCCCCGATGGGGACGTCGACGCGGTTACCGGGAAGCTCAAGCTGCTTTGACCGAGCCTGCAGAGGCCGAAAGGAGGGCAGGCATGCTGCGCTACGCCACCGCGGGGCCAAGGTGCGCCGGGAGGGCGAAGGTCAGCCCGGAAGACTTCCGGGTCGAAGAGCTGATCGATGTCGCTGTAGCGACCGCCGAGGAGGCCGACCGAAGGTTCCCCCTCTACAAGGTCGAGAAGGAGTCCATCGACACCATGCACATGGCCGCCCAGCTGGGCGACGTCCTGAAGAGCAGGGTGAGCTACGGAGGCATGAAGGACAGCAGAGCGGTGGCGGTCCAGTATGTCACCCCCACGAGCCTGAGGTCGGACCGCCCGGCCCAGGTGGACGGGCGAAGGTTCAGGGCCACCCTGGCAGGGTTCGTAGCGAGACCGCTTTCGCGCTCCTCAGTGCTGGCGAACAGGTTCGACGTCGCGCTCAGGGGGTGCTGCGCCGAGGTGGGTTCCAGGATATCCGAGGCCTTCGACCTCGCCTCGGCTGGGAAGGTCCCCAACTACTTCGGACTGCAGAGGTTCGGCGCGTCGGGAGGGAGCACCCACTCGGTGGGGAGGGCCCTGGTCAAGGGGCAGTTCGAAGACGCGGTCTGCCTGCTGCTGGCCGGAGGCGACCCAGAGGCCAGGGAGGCGGCCGCCGCCGGGAGGTACAGGGAGCTGCTCGGGACTTTGCCACGGGGCAAGGACGTAGAGAGGAGGGTCGCCAGGGCGCTGGCGGCGCGGCCGGGGGAGTGGGTCAGAGCGCTGAGGGCAGTCCCGGTGAGGCTGAGGCGCCTCTACGTCCAGGCATACCAGTCCTTCTTGTTCAACGGGACCATCAGCGCGGCGCTGGAGAGAGGCGAGGACATCTCGAAGTACGTCAAGGGCGACAACTGGGGGGAGAGCGCTGCCGGCGGGCTTGCTGTCCGAGGCGTCAGAGGGGTGAAGGAGGTACCGGTGGGAGGAGCCGTCCCCCTGGTCCAGCTGGTGGGGTACGCCTACAGGGAGTACGGCTCGAGGTTCGACCCCTGCGTCCGTGAAGTGCTGTCCTCGGAGGGGATCGAGCCGCGCCTGTTCTATCTCAAAGACATGCAGGAGGTGTCGTCCGAAGGGGGGTTCAGGCGGCCCCACCTGGCGGTGAAGGACTCCGCGTTCCAGGTGCAGGAGGACACGGCCCTTCTCCGCTTCACCCTCGGCAGGGGACAGTATGCCACGGTGCTCCTCCGCGAGGTCCTCAAACCAGACGATCCGGTGGCTGCTGGGCTGGCGTAGCCGTCAACGCTTATACATGGATGGCGGAGGCCCAGGTTGAACCTCAATGCCCGGCGACGTCTATGACATCACCATCGTAGGCGCTGGGCCGAGCGGCCTGTTTGCGACGTTCTATGCCGGGCTCAGGCAGATGAGGACAAAGGTGATCGACGCTCTGGAGGAACCCGGAGGACAGGTGGCAGTCCTCTATCCCGAGAAGTACATCTTCGACGTCCCCGGCTACGCCAAGATACTGGCGAAGGACCTCGTCAAGCGCCTCGTCGAGCAGGCGTTCCAATATGGAGCCACGGTGGTCCTGGGCGAGAGGGTGACATCCCTCCGCAGGAGCGACGGCGTCTTCGAGCTCGAGACGAGCAAGGGGACCAAGCACTACTCGAAGTCGGTCCTCATAGCCGCGGGGGTGGGTGCCTTCTCGCCGAACAGGCTGGAGGCGCGGGGGGCCGAGGGCTACGAGGGGAAAGGGGTATACTACTTCGTGAAAGACAAGAGCGCTTTCAAAGACAAGAACCTGCTCATCGTGGGCGGAGGGGACTCGGCCGTAGACTGGGCTCTGAACATGAAGGACACCGCCAAGAAGATCACCCTGGTGCACAGGAGGGACGTCTTCAGAGCGCACGAGGGGAGCGTCGCCGAGCTCATGAAGTCGAACGTGGACCTCAAGCTGTTCTACGAGGTCGGACAGGTGAAAGGGGACAGCTCAGGGGTGACACAGGCGGTCATATTCGACAACAGGTCGAAGGCGGAGACGGTCCTGGACGTCGACGCCATCCTGGTCAACATAGGGTTCAGGGCCGACCTCGGTCCCATCAAAGAGTGGGGGCTGCAGATCGATGGCAGGGAGGTCAGGACCAACGGGAAGATGGAGACCAACATCCCAGGGGTGTACGTCGCCGGGGACGTCGCCGGACCCCAGGACGGGGTGAAGTTGAACCTGATAGCGACCGGATACGCCCAGGCCGCCCTGGCGGTAAACGTGGCAAAGGCCTACGTCGACCCGAGCTCGAAGATATTTCCAGGCCACAGCAGCGAGATGAAGAAGTAGCCTAGCTCACTATGCCGAGCGCTCGCCTGTAGTCGTAGTCCTTCTTGATCGCCGGGTTCAGCGGGTCCACCAGCACGCACTCGTACCAGGCGTGCATCCCGTCCTTCCACACCGGATAGGAACCCAGAACCTTCATGTTGGGGTGCCTCTCCTGGACCCTCCGCTCGGCAACCTGCTGAGAAGACACCGCGGACTTTATCTTGAGCACGCCCATGTGTTTCGGCCTTCTCCCAGAGGTGGGACGCTGCTTGCGCATGCCCCCTCGCGACACGCGTATCCTCACGACCGTCACCCCTTCCTTGGCCTTGTAGCCGAGTGCCCTGGCTCTGTCGAGCCTCCAGGGGTGGTCGACCCTGACCACCGCGGGCTCCTTCCTGAGCGCGACGGCCCTGGTCTTCATGTCCCCTCCCTTCTCGTGGAAGATCTGCTGCCAGGTCTTGGAAATCTGGCTGTACATCGGCATTTGGGCGCCTCGTTCCCGGTCGGCAAATAAACGTTCCCGGACGGACTCAGGGCGCTTTGAAGAAGGCCCGGACCTTCTCGCCGACGACTTCGATGGCGTTCACCTGTGCCTCCTCTGTCTGCCCTCCGATGTGCGGGGTCAGGATGGCGTTCGGGGCCGAAAGGATGAGTCCCGACGGGGGCTCCTTTTCGAAGACGTCCAAGGCAGCCCCGCCGATCTTCCCTTCCTTGAGTGCGGAAGCCAGGGCGTCCTCGTCGACCACCCCGCCCCTCGAGGTGTTGACCAGCACAGACCCCTTCTTCATCTCCGCGATGCGGGGACCGTTCACCATGTGCGCGGTTTCCGGTGTCATGGGGACATGGAGGGTAATGTAGTCAGAGGACGAAAAGAGCTCGTCCAAGGACACCACCCTGGCTCCCAGGGGCCCCAGCACATCCTGCGGGATGGCGATGACGTCGTATGCCAATATGGACATCCCCATGGCCCTCATCACCTCGGCGATGCGCCGCCCGATCCTGCCGAACCCCACCACCCCGAGGACCTTCCCCCTGAGCTCCCTGCCGATCAAGGCGCTCTTCTCCCACTTGCCTGACCTGGTCCCGGTGTCCGCCTGGACCAGCTTCCTGCTGAGGGCGAGCATTACCAGGACGACCTGCTCGGCTACGGCCTCCACCAGGGACTCGGGGCTGTTCACCACCGCAACGCCTCTTTCTTTGGCGAAGCCGACGTCCACGTTGTCCAGCCCTGTCCCTGGGCGTGCGACGAGCTTGAGCCGCTTGGCCCTCTCCAGGACCTCCCGGTCGACCTTGGTCCTGCTCCTGACCACGAAAACTTCGTAGTCGCCTGCGACCGAAAGCAGCTCCTCCCGGCTCAGAGTCGGCCTGTAGTCGACCTCGAAGGAAGGCCCGAGGGAGAGCCGTTCTATCTCGACGTGGTCGCAGATCAGTACCCTGACCAAGATGCCAACCCCATCCTCGCCGTGTCAGACACCATGGATATATCGCTTGAACCTAAACCCCCGTAAGCCAGGGACTTCAGGGTGGCAGAGCCAGGGACCCAGGAGCCGAGCCCGCCAGAGGAAGATCCCACAGGCTCGACGGCTTCCGCCCCGACCACCCTCCCGGTCGCCTCTTCGTATACCAAGGTGCACGCGGAGCGACCGTCCTGTCGCGCACATGCCTCCCTGACCCTCATGCCCAACGATCGGCACTCCTTTGCGTCCAGCCCCGACCGGGACCACCTGAGCCCGAGGGCTGACAGGGACCAGGAGCGGAACCTGCTGATGCTGACCCCCGCCCCCGTGGCGTTCGCGCCTGCGGCCCTTCCCGACAGTCTGGGCTCATCGCCCAGCGTGGAACCGGGGGGCAGGCCCCCCTCCAGTTCCGCACACCCCCCGGCGGCGAACACGCCGGGCTCCTTCGTCCTCAGGAGCCGGTCGACGGGGATCCCCCCGCTGCGGCCCGGGGGCGATGGCAGGGGGACAGGCGCAGGGACACGCCTGGGGACACAGGCGAAGGCGTCGCACTGGACCACGCGCCCTCCCGTAATCACGGCCTCGGCTCGTGAGAGGCCGACTACCCTGTCCACCCGTCCTGTGGCGACAGTTATCCCCCTCTCAAGGGCTGCGTCGGAGATGACCTCCAGGACCGGTCTGCTTGGCCCTCCGGGCTGCCAGGATGAGACAACGAGGGAAGGCCTGGCACCCATGGCAGAGAGCCGCTCGGCGACCTGGAGCCCTCTGGCGCCTTCGCCGCAGAGGAGTATCCGGTCAGCCGGGGAGACGGCGGAGCCGAGCTCCAAGTACCGCCCCGGGGAGTCCAGCACGTAGGACCCAGGCTTACGGACGCCCTGGATTGCCGTCGGCCCGAAGCGGAGGCCAGCCGCCAGGACGACGGAGCAAGCACGGATCACCGACCCCTCGGAGGTGATGGCCTCTCCATTGCGCACCGCGACGACCTCGGTGCCGAAGACATACTCGAACCCTCTCTCACGCGGGGAGGGTCCGGAGGCCGTGTCACGCCGGCCTTCCGAGACCAGGAGGTCGGGCCAGGACCCCCAGGGGACCCCCGGCCCGTCCAGACGGTCGACGACCGTTACGTCGAGCCCCCTCCTGGAGGACTCTTCGGCAGCTGCAGTCCCCGCCGTGCCGCAGCCGACGACCAGGACCCCTGGCATGAAGACGGGCCGGGCCCTGAGACGTTATAACGGGCTGGCGCTGGCGGAGGGAACGTGCTAGTGGGAGTCGTCGGCAAACCTAATGTCGGCAAGTCGACGTTCTTCGCCGCCGCCACGCTGAAGGACGTCCAAATCGCCGACTACCCTTTCACCACGGTCAAGCCGAACATTGGCGTCGCCAACCTCGTCACGCAGTGTGTGTGCAAGGAGATGGGGGTGGTCGACGCGCCCAGGAACTCGAGTTGCGTGGAAGGGAAGAGGTTGGTCCCAGTGAAGGTGGTCGACGTCGCCGGCCTCGTGGAGGGAGCCTCGAAGGGGAAGGGCCTTGGGAACCAGTTCCTCGACGACCTGAGGCAGGCCGACGCCCTGGTCCACGTGGTCGACGCCTCGGGCTCGACGGACCTGGAAGGGAGGAAGGTCCCCCCTGGGACACACGACCCCTGCGAAGACATCGAGATGGTCGAGCGTGAGTTCGACCTTTGGATGTACGGCATCCTGAAGAGAGACTGGGAGAGGGCGAGCCGGTCCCTGGAGCAGACCGGAGGGAAGGTGGTGGACCACTTGGCCGAGAGGCTGTCGGGCCTCTCCGTGACGCTCGCAGACGTCGAGGACGCCATCCTCCGCCTCGGGCTCCGTACGGAAAAGCCGAGCGCCTGGACTGACGACCAGCTCATGCAGTTCGTCGTCGAAACGAGGAAGGTCACGAAGCCCTCGCTGATAGCCGCCAACAAGGCCGACCTCCCGACGTCTCCCAAGAACATAGAGAGGCTCAAGGAGACAGGGAGGGAGGTCGTGCCCTGCGCCTCCGAGGCTGAGCTCCTCCTCCGCCGGGCGGCCGAGCGCGGCCTGGTGGGCTACTTCCCAGGGGACAAGGACTTCACGGTCCCTGACCAGGGGAAGCTCTCCGGGGCCCAGGCCGCCGCCCTGAAGATGGTGGGGGAGAAGGTGCTGCGGGCCTATGGGGGGACAGGAGTACAGGAGGCGGTCAACAGAGCGTTCTTCGGCCTCCTGCAGGCCATAGTGGTATTCCCTGTGGAGGACGAGGCGAAGCTCACGGACAAGGACGGGAGGGTGCTCCCTGACGCCCTCGTGATGAAGGGTGGGGCAACGGCGCTGGACCTGGCCAGGACCGTGCATACAGACCTGGCCGAGGGGTTCCTCTACGCGGTCGACGCTAGGACGGGCAAGAGGCTGGCAGGCGACTACGTGCTCCGGAATAGAGACATCCTGAAGATAGTCTCAAGCGGCAAGAGGGGCTAGCTGCTCCGCCCTCCGCGGCTCGGGCTTCGCTATCAGCTTGCTCTTCCTTACCCCCACATGCCTCAGGTGCGTGATCTTCTTGGCCTCGTTGTAGACGTCCGAGGCGACCTTCTGAAGCACCAGCTCCTGGACGAAGCCTTCGTAGTTCATGCCTGCGGCCTTCTCGCCGATCACCTTGTCCATGATGAGTCGTAGGTCGCGCTTCTTGGAGGTGTTCATCTTCCCCTGCGAGAGGGCGGTGCAGTAGACCCTGACCACGTAGCCGTCCTTGGTGGTATAGTCCCTGATGAAGTCAGACATGGACGAGCCCCTGCGGATCAGGCTCCTGAGGAACTCCCTCGAGTACTCGTGCCCCTTGAACACAGTGTAGGCGGTCTCCCCTTCCACCCTGTCAATCTGGAAGAAGAGCTTGAAGGCATAGTGCTGCGGGTCCTGCTTCAGTATGTCATAGAGGGTCGTCTCTATGACCCTGCCGGCGGGCTTCTCTACGTCCGTGAGGGGGACGCGCGCTATCGGGGCGCTCCCGAAGGACGGGGAAGCGGTGACCGTCACCCAGGACTTCAGCTTCCACTTGTCCCTGACCTTCGCCGCTTTCTTTGGCAAACTGAGGCGCCCCTTTCGAATCTCGCTTATAATCTCAGCGTCTCCGGAGGCGGTCAATCCCCCCCATGTAGGGGACGAGCGCCTCGGGGACCTTCACGGTCCCATCCTTCTGCTGGAAGTTCTCGATGATGGCCACCACGGCCCTGGTGGTGACGGCCGTCGAGTTCAGCGTGTGGACCAGCCTGGTCGCCTCGCTCTGTTTGTCCCGGAACCTGATCTTCAGCCGCCTCGACTGGTAGTCGGTGCAGTTGCTGCACGACACCATCTCCCTGTATCTCCCCTGGACAGGCATCCAGGCCTCCAGGTCGTACTTCTTGGCAGCCACCGTCCCCATGTCTCCGGTGCAGACGTTGACGACCCGGTGGCGGAGTCCCAGGCTCCTGAAGATCTCCTCGGCGTTGGCTATCAGCTGTTCGTGGAGCGCCCAGCTGTCTTCCGGCCTGGCGAAGGCCACCTGCTCGACCTTGTAGAACTGGTGGGTCCTGAAGATGCCCTTGGTGTCCTTGCCATGGGCGCCGGCCTCGACCCTGAAACAGGGCGAAAACCCGCAGTACTTCAGGGGGAGGTCGCCGCCTGACATTATCTCGTCTGAGTGCATGGCCACCAGGGGATGCTCGGAAGTCGCGATCATGTACAGGTCCTCCCCTTCCACCTTGTAGATGACCGGGCCGAAGTCGTTCAGGTCAGTGACCCCGCCGTAGGGCTCGCGCCGCATCATGAAGGGGGGCTCCACTGGGACGAAGCCTCTGGCCGAGAGTGAGTCCATCGCGTATCGCATGACCGCGTGCTCGAGCTTGACCGCGTCTCCCTTCAGGATGAAGAACCGGGCGCCCGATATCTTGGCCGCTCTCTCCATGTCGACCATCCCCAGGCCCGCAAGGACCTCGATGTGGTCCCTCGGCTCGAACTCGAAGGCCCGCTCTTCCCCCCAGGTGCGGACGGTCACGTTCTCGGTGTCGTCCTTCCCCACCGGGACGCTCTCGTGGAGGATGTTCGGGAACGACATCAGGGCGGCCTCCAGGGCCCGCTGCTGCGCGTCCTGGGCCTTCGCGAACTCGTCGAGGCGCTTCGAGAACTCTGCGACCTTCGACTGCTCGGCCTGTATGGGCTGCTTCTTCCGGGCCAGGTCCGCGATGACCCTGTTGGCTTCGTTGAGCTCGTGGCGGAGGGACTCTGCCTGTGTCTTGGCTCCCCTCCACTCGGCGTCCGCCCTGATGGCTTCGTCCACGAGGCTCAGCTTGTCGACCATCCCCCTTTTCCTGAGGTCGGCTCTGATCACTTCCGGGTCCTCCCTCAGCAACTTCGCGTCTAGCATGGCGCTATCTCTAACCTCCCTTCGGTTGCGATAAAAGCCATACCTCTCCGAAGAGCGCCGAGTCCCTCAGGACGGCCAGCGCGGCCGAGATCGAGCTTGAAGCTGAGTCTGAGTCGACCGTCACCTTCAGGGTGCGCCCGTCCACCTCCGAGGCCAGAGTCATTCCCCGGGGGGCGCCCTCGTTGTCCGGAGCCAGGACGGACGCCAGCTTCTCCGCGGTCGGCGCGTCCCTGCAACCTATTTGCAGGTCGATCCGGGTCTTCAACCAGCCACTCTCGCCAAGACTGCCTTCGAAAAGGTGTCTGCCCTCGACGAAGGTATCTTCGCCCCGGCCGCCATCTCGTGGCCTCCTCCGACCCCGTCCACGGCCTCTGCAGCCTCCTTCATGAGGAGGCCCAGGTTCACTTCTCCGGCGAAGGCGTCCCCCACGCTCGAAGAGATTTTGATGACAGAGTCCCTCCCCGTCGCCCTGCCCACCACCTCCTTGTCCTTGAACTCTGGGGTGGAGCCGAGTATCGAGATCACGGGACCCAGCAGCTTTTCTTCCACCAGGC
>JBJKSN010000083.1:0-10668 GCA_046703945.1 Nitrososphaerales archaeon
GGGTAGGGGAGGTAGCCCAGCCGCTCCCTGAACCGCCTCTGGTACTCGGGGTGGCCGACATAGTACTTCCCCTTGCCCATGCCGCTGAACAGGGTGCCCGCCACCGAGAGGCGCATGGTGGGCCCCCATGACGGCCGAAATAAAAAGCCCGATTGGCTTATCTAGAAACCATCAGGCCTGGTAGGGAGATGGCCAAGCAGGAGATACTGATACTTGTGGACGACAACGACAGGGAGATAGGGACGGACACCCGTGAGAACTGCCACGCCGGGAAGGGGAAGCGTCACAGGGCGTACACGGCTTTCATCTTCCACGACGGCAGGCTGCTGCTCCAGCAGCGGAGCGAGAAGAAGCTGCTCTGGCCGGGCGCCTGGGACGTGTCCTTCACGAGCCACGTCTACCCCGGCGAGACCTACCAGCAGGCTGCGTCGCGCAGGGCCAGGGAGGAGCTCAGCGCCACCGTGGGGGAGCTGGAAGACGTCCACGCTTTCGTCTACTTCGCCCCGCAGGGAGGGAACGCCGAGAACGAGTTCTGCAGGGTGCTGGTGGGGGACTTCGACGGCAAGATAGCCCCCAACGGAGAGGAGATGTCTTCTGTGAGGTGGGCCAGGGTCGCTGACGTGGTCGCAGACCTGAAGGCGCACCCTGACTCGTACACGCCGTGGTTCAAGCTCTCGTTCGAGGGCTTCCTGAAGAGCCGCGCGTCCTCAAGGTACGCCTAGTCCAGCTTCTTCAGCTCTCCGAGGAGCTCTTCCAACAGCTTCATGGTCGCCTGGACGGTCTCTTCCTCGCCCACCGGGGTGGAGAAGGAAGCCGCGGTGGCGTGCCCGCCGCCATGCCCTCCGAGCCTCCTGGCCATCTCCTCCGCGACCTGGGACCCCAGCTTCACCTTCGTGGACTCGGCGAACCTCTGGTTCGCTCTCAGGCTCACCCTGGTCTCCCCGTCTGACTCCCCGCCCACCAGCGCCAGGTCAGCCCCGAGGTACACGAGCGACCTGGCTACATGCGCCTGGAATGAGCCGATGTGGCTGCTTGCCACCACCCAGGTCCCGGCCCTGAAAATCGAGATCCTCTGCGCCCCCTTCAGCTTCGCCATCACCTCCCCGAAGTCGGGCTCGCTGCGTAGCTCCCGCCGCGCCAGGGCGATGTCCGCGCCCGCGTCCATCAGCTTCACCGCGGCCCCGAGCCCAGAGCGGCCGGCGATGGCCAGGTGTGATGAGTCGAAGAGGATCGCCTCCAGGAGCGCCTGGGCAGCCTGGGCGTCGGGGGCGACCCCGCGGCTCTCGAACAGCCCGTAGACCACTTCCGCCGCCGAGGTCGCGCCCTCGTCCACTATGGTGTGGCCATAGAGGCTTCCGTCCCTCTGCGGATGGTGGTCCACGAGCACCTTCACCCCTTCGCTCGCCCTGAACTTCTCCTTCCACTCGTTGAGCAGCTCCTCGTCCCCCACGTCCACCGCCACGTAGAGGTCGTAGTCCCCCACGCCGCCGTCGGCGATGGCATGGGGGAACCTGGCGCTCAGCTTCTGGGTGAGCGTCGTCATCCCGCCCGGGGTGGCTATGGAGACCTGGCACCCCGGGGCCAGGGCCCTGATGAGCTTCGAGAGAGCGTAGGCGGAAAGGTAGGCGTCCGCGTCGGCGTTCCTGTGGCAGACGACAACGGCCTTTCTGAGGGCCGAGGGGTCTAGGAAAGGGAAGTCTTCCGGTGTCTTAAGGGCCAAGTGTCGCCACGGTCTACGCGTCTCCGGGCGGCTGCTGCTGCGCCTGCGGCGGCCTCGCCTTCACTGCTTCGTCGATCTTGGTCTGCAGGTCCTTGAGGCTCTCCCTGAACCTCGACTCCTGCTTCGTCAGCACCATC
The DNA here is from genome assembly GCA_046703945.1 of Nitrososphaerales archaeon. Lineage (GTDB taxonomy): Archaea > Thermoproteota > Nitrososphaeria > Nitrososphaerales > Gagatemarchaeaceae > UBA183. The sequence continues at coordinate 1,858 of JBJKSN010000083.1, forward strand.
TTCCTGGTGTTCGCCAGCTCCTTCTTCTCGCTCAGCTCCTTCGTCACCTCTTCCTTCTTGGTCTTTATCAGGAGGTTTCCGGCGAACTTGTACACGGCCTCGGACTCGGTCGCCTTCCCGAGCTCCTCCAGAGCCTTTTCGGTCTCGCTGAGCTCCATCTCGACCTGCTGCTTCTGGGCAAGGACGGCCTGCAGGTTCTGCTGCGCCTGGTCATATCTCGCGAGCTGCTCCCGGAGAATGGGAGGGAGTTCTGGTTGGCTCAACTTTCGTGACAGCGACCCCAGTCTCTACTTAAATCCTTTCGAGCCTGACTCGACGGATCTCACCTGCTCCAGCACCGCCTTCGCCTTCTCGGCGACCTCGGCCGGACCGCTTCCGTCGATGTTCACCACGCACCTCCCTCCTCTCACTACGGCGGAGGGGATCTTCTCGGCTATCCTGGCGGCGGTCTCCCTGTCAGCGCGAAACGTAATCTTCAGCCCGACGGACTCTAGAGGGCTACCTTGCCTTCGCCTGGGCGATGTCAAAGGCCCCTCCGGCCACCGTGTAGCCGCAGGACTTGCACTTCCATATGCCCGAGGATGTCCGGGCGAGCTTTTTGCTCGCGCAGGCGGGGCACGCCCTGGCCTGCTTCAGAGTCCTGAAGACCCTGGCATACCTCTTCCTGACCGTCCCGCCGTACTTCGCGCCCAGCCCACGGAGGCTCTCGTTCGCCTTGGGCACTACTTGGTCGCCTCGATTATCTTGGCCCTGATCGCCTTGCCGACGCTGATGGAGGTGTCCGCGGCCTGCAGCACCTGTTCGGGGGTGATGGTGTTCGCCTCGCCCTTCTGGCTCGCGCAGATGTTCCCATCGTCGTCCGTGGTTATGGTGATCCTCATGTCCATGGACGCCTCCTCCTCGGTGGTGGGGTCGACCACCAGCTTGTCGCCTATCCTGGCTACGGTGACAGACACCGGGGTCTTCTCGACCGGGACGGGGATCAGCTCCTCCGTGGCTACAGCCTTGTCGTCCTTTACCACGTACTTCTTCATCTTGGCGGTCCTGAGCGCAGACACCACCGCGTAGCTCGTGGCGTCGAACAGGTTCCCGTCGACGTTCATGATGTTGCAGTCCACGAACACGGCGATGACCGACTTCCCTGGGATGAGGCCGAGCTTGGTCAGGTCGACCATCTCTGACTCACGGATGCCCCTGTCGGTCACCCTCGCCAGCTCGATGGCCTCCTCGCTGGGGGGCCCAGCCTCGGCGTAGGGGGACGACATCGGGAGTATCTCGGCGTTCACCATCAATATCCCCTTGTCCGGCGTGTCAGGGAACGGTATCCCGGTCGCTATCTTCACCCCTGCCAACACCTGGGTGTTCCCCAGGGTCACCCTGGCCGAGCCGTTGGCCTTCGGGATGACCCCTGTCTCGATCTTCAGGTCCCTGGGCTGGTCGAGGCCTCTTCCGTCGAGGCGCTTCCCCTCAGCCAGCTGCTGCACCATCTGCTCCTTCCTGATGACCTCTATGATGTGGTGCTTCTTCACCATCGACATTTACTCGGCCGCCTCCTCCACCTGGGTCGTCTGCGCTTCGCCCCCGAAGAACCTCGTGGTCAGGGCCTCCCTCTGCATCTGGTAGATCTGCTTCCCCTTCTCAATGGCAAGCTCGAACGCCTTCTGGAAGTTCTCCCTGGTGTAGATGCCGTCCACCTGGAGGAGAGACACCGCGCCGAGGTTCGGCATGATAGCCACGGGCATGTCCCCGTTCCCTTCCTTGTCCTCGGTGTCGTCCAGGTCCGAGACCACCTGCTCGCCTATCAGGCCGCAGGAGCAGCCGACCACGAGGTCTCGCATGTTGATTCCCGCATCGGCCAGGGCCAGCGACGCCGCCGTGATTCCGGCTACCCTGGAGCCCCCATCCGACTGGAGCACCTCGACCCACACTTCGATGGCGGTCCTGGGGTAGTCATGTACTATCACCGCGGGGATCAAGGCCTCTCTGATCACCTTCGAAATCTCTATCTCACGCCTCGACGGCGCCGGGTTCTTCCTCTCGTCGACGGAGAATGGGGCCATGTGGTACCTGCATCTGAGCAGCGCCCTGTCCGGGAGGACCTGGTGCTTGGGATGCACCTCCTTGGGCCCGTACACCGCGGCCATGATCTTGTTCTTCCCCCACTCGATGTAGGCCGAGCCGTCGGCGTTCTTCACGAGGCCCACCTGCAGCTTTATGGGCCTGAGCTCGTTCCACTTCCTCCCGTCGAGCCTGATCCCGTTCTTGTCTATGAGCTCCTTCTTAGTTCCCGCCACCGACGCTCCCTCCCAAAGCCTCCTCTACCTTCGACATCAGGTCAGGCGCGTGGGTCTCCTCTTCCACGAGCTTGATCGCCCTGACTGCCTTCATGATCCCCTCAGGGCTCCCGTCGACGACCGCAACGCCGTTCTGACCGACCCTGATGTCGCATCCCGTCTTCTCGCTGATTAGGTTGATCATCGCACCTCTTCTCCCGATTACTCGGGGGACCTTCGTTGGTGATATCTTAACGATTTCCCCGGACGATATCTTCCCGTATCCCTCGCCCCTGATGCTCAGCTGCGGGTCCCTGGACCTCTCGAAGGACTCTATCCTGGTCCCCAGTATGTCTCCAATCTTGAACTTGCTGGAGAGGTCGTGGGTCGCGGGAGAGAAGTCCCGCCCAAAGACGAACGAGGCCGGGAGGAACCCGTCGAAGGAGGAGTTGATGTCGATCACCCACCCGAAGCCGTTGATGTCCACCACCTTGCCGATCACCTCGTCGTCGGCGCGGGGCAGATAAGGCCCGGTGAACGGGTTGAGCTTGACCCCGTCCCCGCTCACCTCTGCGACCCCCACCCTGAGGGCCACAAGCTCGTCTCCGCGCTTCTCGATGTAGCTCCCGTAGCGGTAGTTCCCCTTGGCTACCACGTCTCCCGGGATTACCTGTTTCCTTTCTATCATTGGCATATCTCTATTTCACCACTGTGACCTGTGCGGCCCCCTTCGTCGTAGAGCCGAGGCGGTCCAGCAGGCCGGGCTGTCCGCCAGCGGGTATTTCTACTATTGCGGAGAGCGTCCCGTCGGCCAGCCAGTCCTCCTTGACTATCTCGCCGAATGTCTTCAGGACCCCGATGGCCTGGCCGGTGTACTGGGCTGCCACCTTCACCTGCAGCCTGATCTTCTCGGACTTTAGGGGGAGTATCGTCCTCAGGGCGTCGACCACGGCCTTCATCTGCTCGTTCGGGTCCTGGAACGGGTCCACGGAGACCCGGGCCTCCAGCATGGCCTGGTCTATGCGCGTCGGCGGGTGTGGAAGTAGCGTCCTCGGGTCTACGAAGTTCTTCGAGATGGCGGCTATTATCGCGCGCCGCTTCTCCTCAGTCAGCCTCTTCCGCTGCTCCTGGGTGAGGTTCAGCTCTCCCCTCTTCAGCACTTCAAGGGCCGCCTTGGCCGGGTCGTCTGTCCCGAAGTGGGTCTTCAGCTTCTCTCCGCTGGCCCTCAGACCCTTACGGGAGTCCGAGTAGACCTCGTCCACCGCTATCACAGCAGAGGGCTCGACGTTCCTCCCCTGCTTGAAAGAGAGGGCCGAATCGGGGTTGACCAATATCTCGTAATGCTCCCCGTCGATGGTGAGCCTGACCGTGGTGAACTTCGACGACTCGTGGGTTCTCGGCTTGAAGCCTCCGCCGCCCCGACCGAAGCTCCCACTCATCTGGGCCGACGCTTCTTAGGAGCTCTTGGCCGGCGGCTTGTCTGACTTGGTCTTGGCCCCTGCCGCGCTCTTGGCTATCTCAGCTTCGGCGAGGCGCCTCCACTTCTTGGTCTCAGCTTCCACGACGGCGACCTTGATATGAGAAGTCCCGCTTTTGTCCTCGCTCACCAGGTAGATGCATTCGATGGCCAGGGTGACGGCTTCGTCCAGGGTCATGTCGGGAGAGTAGCTCTTCTCCAGGTAGTCGTTGACCTGGTCGCTCCCCTGCCCTATGGCTATGGCATGGAATCCGGAGTACGTCCCGGTTGGGTCAGCCAGATACACCACCGGACCCGCTCCATCAGTCCCTGCTATGATGAGGGACACTCCGAAGGGCCTCACGCCGGCGTATTGGGTGTACTGCTGGTTCATGTCGGCGATGCGCTTGGCTATGGCCTCGATATCGACCGGCTCGTCGTAGATCAGCCTATTGCTTTGGGCCAGGACGCGAGCGTTGTCCACCTGTATCCGAGCGTCGGGGATGTAGCCGGCTCCGACAGCTCCGACGTGGTCGTCGATCTGGAACATCTTGATGACCGACTCCGCGCTCTGGAGCTTCCTCTGCTTCTCTTCTACGGCCAGCACCACTCCCTGCTTCGTCTGGACGCCCACCGCCAGATTCCCTCTCCGGACCGTCTCAAGGGCGTACTCTACTTGGTACAGCCTGCCGTCGGGCGAAAATATGGTGATCGCCCTGTCATATCCTGCCGAAGGTGCAAACATTTTCTTGCCTTGCTCCCTTTTGCCCAACTAATTACTTGGCCATTTAAACTGTTCTGAGGTTCTTGCCGGTTCCGTGAAAGTTCTTATCGTGAAGACCGCCCCTGACGCAGGATGAGAGTCCTGGTGGTGAACAACTATCCCTCCAGGGAACGCGCTGGGCCGCTGGAGAGGTGCCTAGACGGGAACGGCGCGGCCGTGACGGCCATCGAGTGGCACGAAGCTAGCGCCGCGAAGTTCGACGCCTTCGACGGGGTCGCCCTTAGCGGCTCCCCGGAGATGATGACTGACCCCAACACCCGGGTCAAGTTCCAGAGCGAGGTCGAGGCCATACTGGACTCCCACGTGCCGATACTAGGGGTCTGCTTCGGCCACCAGCTGATCGCCTCAGCCTTCGGCGCCGAGGTGGTGCGGGACAAGAGGCACGTCCTCGAGATGGTCAACACCACGGTCCTGGGGGCCGACCCGCTCTTCATCGGCCTCCCAACGTCGTTCATGCTCTTCGAGTCAAGGTATGAGGTGGTGAAGTCCGTCCCTGACGGGTTCGACCTCCTGGCCAAGAGCGACACCAGCGCCATCGCTGCCATGAAGCACAGAGCCCGCGCCCTGTACGGGGTACAGTTCCATCCCGAACGGTTCACTCCCGCCAGCCCGGCCGGGGACCGGGTCGTGGGCAACTTCATAGGGCTCCTGCGGTAGGCGTACGCATTGGTCGTAGAGAAGGTGGTCTTCCACAAGAAGGTGGTCGACAGCCTCTTCAGCTACTCTGCCATGGCATATCCAAACGAAGGGATCCTGCTCCTGAGAGGGAAGTCGAAGAAAGGCGTGGTCGAAGTCACAGGCGTAGTGATACCCCCCCTGGCCAGCCACGGGGCTGCATTCTCTTCCTTCAACTGGTGGATGCTCCCGGTCGACCTGTCTTACCTGGGGGTCGCCCACTCGCACCCCTCAGGCAACCACAATCCCTCCCACCAGGACCTGCTCCATGCCAGCGGTAAGCTCATGGTGATAATGGGCTACCCCTACGCCACCGTGGACAACCTGGGAGTCTACGACCACAACGGGAGGCGGATACCATTCGAAGTCAAAGCCGACCCGGAACCCCCTCCAGGGGACGAACTGTTCTGACGGCTGGGACGCGCTTCATCGGCCGCTAAGCCTTATATCTTCTCAGGCGTGGGTGCTCCCACATGTCTCAGTATACTAAAGGTCAGAGCTGGGGCGCCCTGAAAAAGGCTTGGCGCGGCTATAAAGTAGCCAAGGTTCAGAATAACGCCGAAGACATGAAGAAGTACGCAGAGCGAATCAGGACCCTTCAGGGCGAGCTTGGGCTCGTCAAGGCGAAGTTCCCTGAGCTAGGCCTCAACTGAGACCTGGCTCTTTTCCCGCTTTTACCTCGCCAGGTCGGCGTGGTTCGTTATTATCTGGTTTCGTAAGTCCTGTGCCTGCTGGAGGGTGAAGTCGGGCTCGGCCGAGACCAAGACCAGCTTGTCGCCGAGGTAGAAAGTCATTATGTTGAGCCTCTCCCTCTTGTTGAACGTATACTGGTTCTTCCCGAAGTAGCGGTCCCAGGTCCTGTCGGTGTTGATCTGGATGGTGATGCCGGCGATGAGCCGGATGTCTTCGCTCTGTGGCTCCAGGGAGGGGATACCTTTCCTCATCCCCCCGGATATCTGTCTCCCGCTCTGATCGAGGATCTGGGCGGACCTTACCCTGCGGTCAAACTTGAAGATCTCGGTTATGATCTTTTCCCACTGAATCTGCAGCATTACCGCGCATGCATTGCGCGGTGAGATATAAGCGAAACCCCGCCACTCAGGGTGGAGGGAGCGCGTCAAGCACTTCCCGGGTCGTCCTGACCCTGCCCATCCGCTTCAGGACGAACTCCACCGCATTGCCATGAGCCTCCGCAGAACGGTCGGACATGGCGTCTTCGGCGAACACCTGCTGGAAGCCATACTCGTAGGCGAACCTGGCTGTGCTCTCGACACCGTAGGTGGTCGCGACTCCGCAGAGGACGATGGTGTCAGTCCCGCCCCTCCTGAGCCGCAGCTCGAGGTCAGTGCCGTAGAACGCCCCCCACTGGCGCTTTGTTATCACCACGTCAGACGGAGCTGGGCCGAGCTCGGGGATGATGTCTGCCCAATCCGGGGGCGCCTCTCCACGAACGGGGGACGAGGTGTCTGAAAGGGGACTCAGGGACGTGCCCTTCGACTGCGACACATGGACCAGGTAGACGGGCATGTTTCGCTGACGGAACGCCGTTGCCAACATGGCGGCATTGGTGACGACCGTCTTGACCGGGTGGGGCTGCGTTTCCATGGACACGATCCCCTTCTGCAGGTCGATGACGACGAGGGCGGACTTCCCCCCATCTATGGTAAGGCTGCTCACCCTGCCGCTTCCGGCCGCGGCGGCTTTAGATGTTCGCACGCCGGGCTGCGACCCGGACCCAACGACGCGGACTGGAGACGCGTCTCAGTTAAATTTTTTAACCAGCTTCATCTGGCTGACCAAGTTAAGATGTCCGCTCTAGTCAGCCCAGGTTATGCGTCTCTCATCATCAGGGTCGCCGTCGGTGCCGCCATGGTGGCGCACGGGGTACCCAAGGTGCAGGGGGGATGGGGGATGCAGTCGGGGGAGTGGGTGGCCACCATGGGGGTCCCGCCCGCGGCGGCGAGGCTCGTCACACTACTCGAGTTCTTCGGCGGAATCCTGCTAATCGTCGGGTTCCTGGTCCAGGTGGTCGCGGCGTTCCTGGTCATCCAGTTCGCGGCGATCATCGTTATGAAGTCCCGCAAGATGAAGGCAGGGTTCATGGGGGCCGGAGGTAAGCCGGGGTTCGAGCTCGACTTCACCTATCTGATGCTCTCTCTCGGCATACTCCTGCTGGGGTCCGGGGCGCTCTCTCTGGACGCGCTGCTGGGCATATTCTAGACGCCCGCCGCCGGCGGAATTTGGTTGAATCAACATTACGGACTTGTTGATACTGTTTGACTCAGGCGGTGAAGTGCCGCGATAGGACGTATCAACAACATGGTCCCAGAAATAGCCACCATCTTGATTGGTACCTGCGTGGGCGCGGTAGCCGTTGTCTACGCGGGGACGAAGGGCTATCTTGGACACCGGAAGACCAGGGCAGCGCCGTCATCAACCACAACCACAAGCACTTTCGCTACTGCGACGGAGCAGGCCAAGGAGGTCCCAGCCGCGAAGACGCCGGCCGCGGCGGAGCCCGCCCCCTCTCCAGCACATGCCCCAGCGACAGCACGCTACGAGACAGTCCAACCGGCACCAGCGCCGGTCACCTACTCGGCGCCGTCTTCGACTTCGTTCGCGGCACCTTCGCTCGCGAAGAAGCCGACGCGCACCTACAGGCGCAGGACTGCCCCGGTACGCGGAACCGCCGGTGTCAAGAAGAACCTCGCCAAACCAAAGAAGCGGTAGGCAAGAAACACAAAGCGTGAGCGTGGGTTCATAAACCCACACTCCACCTCTTTTGAAGCGTATTGTCCTCAGAGCCCATGCTGGGGCTTCATGTCTCGATTTCGGGTTCACTCGACCTCGCCTTCGACCGGGCCGAGGAGGTCGGCGCCGACACTTTCCAGATCTTCACCAGGAACCCGAACCAGTGGAAGTTCAAGCCCATCCCCGAGGAAACAGTCGCCGCGTTCAAAGAGCGAAGAAGGGAGTCGGGGTTCAGGCGGATCGTCGACCACATGCCATACCTCCCGAACCTGGCCTCATCCGTCGCGTCGACCAAGAAGATAAGCCGCTACTCCCTCGATGAGGAGGTCAAGCGCTGCGACTCGCTGGGCATAGACTACCTGGTCGTTCACCTCGGGAGCCACCTTGGGAAGGGGACGGCGGTGGGCGTCGCCAACATCGCGGAGGCCTGCAACGAGGCGATTGCCGGGAGCACCGGGAACACGATGATACTGCTGGAAAACATGGCGGGGCAGAAGAACAGCATCGGAGCGAGGTTCGAGGACCTGGCGGGGATACTCGGGCGCACGAAGGACGACTCCAGGATGGGCGTCTGCCTGGACACCTGCCACATGTTCGCCGCGGGCTTCGACCTGAGGACCGGCGAAGCCGTGGCACAGAGCATGGGCCTCTTCAAGGACGTCGTGGGTCTGGAGAGACTGAAGGTGGTTCACCTGAATGACTCCAAGGGGAAGCTGGGCGACCACCTGGACAGGCACGAGTATGTCGGCGAAGGCAAGATCGGAAGGACGGGGATGCGAGCATTCCTACGCTATCTCGACACGCCGGACCTGCCTCTGATCATGGAGGTGCCCTGGAGCGACGAACGGGACCTTGCCGCGGACCTGGCCATG
>JBJKSN010000084.1:0-5094 GCA_046703945.1 Nitrososphaerales archaeon
GTGAGAAGGACGTCGGGCTCGGGTTCTTCGAGAAGGTGGACGAGTGGGACTCGCTGAAGGCGTGGGCCGACGTCATCGTGTTCGACGACGTGGGGACCGGAGCAAAGGCAGAGCAGCTGCGCAGCGAGGGCAAGTTCGTGGTAGGGGGGAGCCCCTACACCGACAGGCTGGAGCTCGACAGGGAGTTCGGCCAGTCGGAGCTGAACATGGTCGGGGTCGACGTGCTCCCCAGCTGGAACTTCACCTCCTTCGACGAGGCGACAGAGTTCGTGAGGAAGAACCCCGACCGGTACGTCCTGAAGCCCAGCGGCAAGGCGCAGAGCGAGAAGGAGCTCCTTTTCATCGGCCAGGAGCCGGACGGCAAGGACATCCTCCAGGTCCTGGAACACTACAAGGCGAACTGGTCAAAGAAGATCAAAGAGTTCCAGATGCAGAAGTACGCCGAAGGGGTCGAGGTCGCTGTGGGCGCGTTCTTCAACGGGAAGGACTTCGTGATGCCCGTCTGCGTGAACTTCGAGCACAAGCGGCTGTTCCCAGGCGAGCTCGGCCCCAGCACGGGGGAGATGGGCAACTTCTGCTATTGGACCAGGGACAGCCCGGTGTTCGAGCGGACCCTCAGGAAGACCAAGGAGAAGCTGGCCGCCAGCAGGTTCGTCGGATACGTAGACATCAACTGCATAGTGAACGGCAAGGGCATCTGGCCCCTTGAGTGGACGCCCAGGTTCGGCTATCCCATGATAAGCATCCAGATGGAGGGGATCACCAGCGAGTGGGGCCAGTTCCTCTACGACATAGCCCACGGCAACGACACCCAGCTGAAGGCGAAGAAGGGGTACCAGGTGGGCGTGGTGGTCGCCATCCCGCCGTGGCCCTTCGAGGACGAGAAGGCGTTCAGGAAGTACTCCGAGGGGGCGACGATACTCTTCAGGCGCCAGGCCCTTGACGGGGTCCACATAGGCGAGGTGAAGCAGGAGGGCGGAGACTGGCACATAGCAGGCAACTCCGGCTACGCCCTCATAGTCACGGGCTCGGGGGCCACCATGGCAGACGCGACCGAAAGGGCGTATCAGAATGTGAAGAACGTGATGATCCCCAACATGTTCTACCGCAGCGACATAGGCTCGCGCTGGGCCCGCGAGAGCGACCTGCTGATCAGCTGGGGATACATCTAGGGCCGCACAGGCTCTGCGGTCTGCCTCCGAGCCCTCGAACCCAGGGCGTACCAGGTCACTAGGACCATGATCAGCACCTCTACGGCCAGCCCGACGACAAGCGTCGCCACTGCGGCCAGGTCACCGCTGGTCGCGAGCTGATAGTGGGCAGGCTGCGACACGGTGGCGACGAAGGCCACGACGGCGAGGACGAGCCCAAGGTAGTAGGAGACCCTCGGCCGGACGAACGTGAGGGCGGCGTCCACCACGAACAGGGCCTCCCCCAGGGCCACGGAGTAGAATATCTCCGGCGGGAGGACAGAGTGAACCTCGTAGAGGAACGGGACGCCGAAGAGGGCTGCGAAGATGATGGCACCCTGGATTGCCCTCGGCGGAGCGCTCATCGTTCGCCTCCGCGCGGCCCGTTATTTCAGAATATCCGCGTGAAAACGGATGCAAACTCGGCAGGAGCGGCCTCGAAAGTCTTTTGAAACGTAGCCGGGGTGCAGGGCCCCATGGCAGAAGCCCACAGGTCCTTCCGACTGCCGGAGTCGAAGCCGCACTACGCCCCGCCGCTGGAGTTCCACACGGCACACACCAAAGTCGAGCTCGCGGTCGACTTTGCCAAGAAGAGGATAGCTGGGTCGTGCACCCTCGAGGTCGAGCCGGTCAGGGACGGGCTGAAGTCAGCCCGGCTTGACGCCTGCGGCCTGGAGGTCTCCAGGGTCGCGGTGGACGGCAAGGAGGTCCACTACGAATACGACGGCGCGACCCTCGAAGTGCCGCTGTCCCCCAAGGAGGGGAGGAGGTCGATACGGGTCGAATACGCCGCTTCCCCCAAGGTCGGGATCTACTTCACCGGTCCCGACGAGGAGCACCCGGAGAAAGAGGTGCAGGCCTGGACCCACACCGAGACCGAGGAGTCGCGCTACTGGTTCCCGTGCCACGACCACCCGGGGGACAAGTCGAGCAGCGAGCTGATCCTGACCGTCCCGAAGGATTTCAGGGTGATCTCGAACGGGAAGCTGCTGTCTTCGAAGGTCGAAGGTGACAGGGCGACCTTCCACTGGCTGGAGGAGAACCCCCACTCGTGCTATCTGACGTCCTTCGTCGCGGCGAAGCTCGGGGTCATCACGCAGGAGGCCAGGGGGGTACCCCTGAACTACAACTTCCCAGAGTCCAAGCGCGAGGACGCGCTCAGGTATTTCGGGGAGACGCCGAAGATGCTGGAGATATTCGAGGACCTCACCGGCGTCAAGTACCCCTACGCGAAGTACGACCAGTCCGCCGTCCAGGACTTCGTCGCCGGAGGAGAGGAGAACCTTAACGCTACCACCCTGGCCGACAACTACTTCCCCGACGCCGCGTCCGAGGAAGACTTCTCGGTGAGCTACGCCAACGTCGCCCAGAGGCCCGTGGACCTGGTCTCACACGAGCTGGCCCACCAGTGGTTCGGCGACTACGTCACCTGCGCCGACTGGCCCCACGCCTGGCTGAACGAAGGGTTCGCGTCATACTTCCAGGAAATCTACCTGGAGAAGACCAGAGGGGTCGACGAGATGATCTGGCACCTCGACCACAGGACCCAGGACTACTTCGAAGAGGACGAGAAAGAGTACAGAAGGCCCATAGTGGAGAGGGAGTACGTCTGGCCGGACGACCTCTTTGACAGCCACCTCTACCCCAAGGGGGCGTCGCGGCTCCACGAGCTCAGGCACCTCGTGGGAGACCGTGCGTTCTTCCGTGGGATCTCGCTCTACCTGAAGTCGCACGCGCTCTCCACCGCGGAGACCAGCGACCTCAGGCGGGCCATGGAGAAGGCCAGCGGGATGCAGCTGGAGGAGTTCTTCGAGCAGTCGTTCTACAGGCCAGGCCACCCCGAGTTCGACGTAGCCTACAGCTGGGACGACGTCACCTCGGTGGCGACCCTCAGGGTGAAACAGACGCAGAACACCGACGACGGTACCCCGATCTTCAAGCTCCCCTGCGAGGTCGTCTTCTACGTGGGAGGGAAGAGGGAGAGCCATCGCGTGGCCCTGGACTCCGCCGACCAGACGTTCAGCTTCTCGCTGCAGTCGAAGCCCGCCGTCGTGGAGTTCGACCCCAGAAGGTGGCTCCTGAAGAAGGTCAAGTTCGACAAGACGGTCGGGATGCTGCTGAACCAGCTCGAGCAGAGCCAGGACGCCCTGAGCAGGGCCAAGGCGGCCAGGCAGCTCGGGGAGATGAAGGACCCCGCGGCCATCGGGGGCCTGGCCAAGGCCGCCGCCAGAGAGCAGTTCTGGCACGTCAGGGCGTCCGCGCTCAGGGCCCTGGGCGACATAGGCACCGACGGAGCCCTCGAGGCGCTGCTGGGCGGAGGGGCACCCAGGGACAGGCGCGCCAGGAGGGGGTTCGTCGCCGCGCTGGGGAACTTCAAGGACGAGCGGGCGAGGGACGTCCTCCTGAAGGCGCTGAAGAGTGACGAAAGCCCCTACGTCAGGTGCGAGGCCGCTCTCAGCCTGGCAAAGTCCTGGCCCGAGGGGGCGCTGCGTCCCCTGCAGGAGGCCATGAAAGACCACACGGCCAACGAGACGCTGGCCGAGGCCTGCGTCGCGGCCATGGGGAGGATAAAGGACGAGGGTGCGAAGAAGACGGTGAAGGAGTCCCTGACCTACGGGCGGCCCACCAGGGTGAGGATAGGCGCCCTGAAGGCCATCAAGGAGAGGGGGGCGGTCCTCGACGACGAGTTCCCCGTCATCAAAGAGATTCTCCTCCACGACAAGGAATACAGGGTCAGGCAGTTCTTCATCGCGCAAGTCGTCATACACCTCCAGGACAGGAGGTTCCTCGACCCCCTGAGGGAGGTCTCGAAGTCAGACCTGCGCCCGGGGCTCAGGAGGAAGGCGCTCGAGATGCACCATGCGCTGGCCGAGTCGGCGCGGACCTCCGAAGAGCTCGAGAGGCTCAGGGGAGAGGTGGAAGACCTCCGACAGGAGACGAAGCGGTCGGCCGCCAGGCCGGCCCCCTAGGGGGAGCCCTTCCGCGGGGTGGCGCCCCCGGTGGACGTGACCCTGGACTGCTTCGACGACAAGAGCCGCTTCATCTTCGGGCCCATGACGTCGAAGACCTTGGCCAGGTTGTAACCTGTCTCGGTGAACGAGCGGCGGTCCCTGGGAGTGTAGATCTCCACCGACACCTCATACCTGGCATGGTCCCCGGCCGGCTTCTTCGACTTCACGACGGCCCTTATCTCCTCGATGTACGGGTAGACCTTGCAGAGGTCTGCGGACAGCCTCTCGAACTTCGCCTTCGCCTCCGAGGCCTCCAATGGCTCCTCTGGGAGGCCGACGATGTAGTACGGCGTCCTGGGTCTTTCGCTTGGCATTTCGAAAACCGGCGCTACGTGTTCAAGGTTCGCTTTATGGATTCCGCGGTCTTCTTCGCCATGGCCATTATGGAGACCATGGGGTTCACCGCGGGGGTGGTGGGGAAGACGCTCGCGTCCCCCACGAAGAGGTTTCTGACCGTGTGCAGCTCCCCCGCTGGGGAGGTCGGCCCCTGGGCGGGATCTGCGCTCATCCTGCACGAACCCATTATGTGGGCGCTGTAGAGCATCATCCTGTTGTCCACTACCCCCTCTCTTCGGAGCGCGGCCCCGAACCTGTCCAGGTCTGGCTCTCGGACCGGCCCCTCCCCGTCGCCCGCCGAGAGCTGGGCGTTGTGGGTCGTCCAGATCCCCACCGCCCCGGCCGCGGCGAGTATCCTCGCCGTCTCTTCCATCCCCCTGACCAGGGTCTCTCTGTCTGCCCTCTCCAGCTCATAGGCGACCCTGGGATAGCCGCCCGCATCGACGGACACCCGGCCCCAGCTCCGCTCTCTCAGGAGGACGATGGACGCCGACGAGCGGGCATAGTACCTGGTCATGAACTCCTTGTGGCCCCGCCCGCTCGTCCAGGGTATGGAG
>JBJKSN010000085.1:0-3427 GCA_046703945.1 Nitrososphaerales archaeon
ATTCAGTTCGTCCAGCTTCAGGTGAGCCCACCTACCTTCTGGCAGCCGGGCGGGTCCGGCCCAGCGCGCCTCGGCCCTTCGAGCAGGCGCCTTCCGCGCCCTGCGTCCGCAACCTAGGACCCCAGCCTGCGGATGTAGCCTGGTTTGGACTCGTACACCATCCCTTCCCTGAACATGGTCCTTATCATCTTCTCAGCGTCCTCGTCCGCAAACTTCGCCTTCACAAGCTCCTCCTTGAACAGCTTGCGCTCTACTGGCTTCTTCTCAGGGCCCTCCAGGCTCTTAAGCACCTCCAGCGCCGACCTGAGGTTCTTGGTCTCCCCGGCCGGCTTGCCGAGCTGGATCCCGAAGTCTGTCTTCTTCGTCGCGGCGTCTGTGAGGATGTCCTCCACCATCCTGTTCATGAGGCCTATCGCGCAGAGCGCGTCTTCCTCGGTCACCTCGTCCCTGAGCAGCACCCTCGCCCGGGCGGTCGAGATCCTGATCAGGGCCTCCAGGGTCCTAAGCGTAGGGGGGATCGAGTCCTCGGTCCCGCTCGACTTCCTCAGGTCGAGGTAGAACTCTCTGATTCTGTCCATGGCGGCCTTCGTGAGCGTCGGCGAGACCCTCTTGGCGAAGGTCAGGTACTTCTTGAGGAGGCTGAACTCAATCGGCGGCGGGGCGGTGTAGGACCTGCGCGCGTGGACGGACAGGATGTGGCTGGCCAGCTTCTCGTCGTCGGCGGGGGTGGGCTGGTCCCTGAAGACGAAGATGATGTCGAACCTCGTCAGCAGCGGGATCGGCAGGGTCCCTATGTTCTCAATCAGGTTCTGGAACGGGTTGTACCGCCCCAGCACCGGGTTGCATGCGGCCAGGATGGCCGTCCTGGCGTTGAGCGTGGCGTAGATTCCTCCCTTTGCTATGGTGACTGTCTGCTGCTCCATCATCTCGTGGAGGGCCGTCCTGTCCTCGGGCTTCATCTTCTCGACCTCGTCAATGGCCGCTATCCCGAGGTCGGCCAGGACCACGACGCCTGCCTCGAGCATGAGCACGTTCTTCTCCCTGATCACGGCAGCCGAGAGCCCCGCTGCGGTGGTCCCCCTTCCCGACGCGTAGAGTCCCCTGGGCGCCACCTGCGACGCGAACTTCAGAAGCTCCGACTTCCCCGTGCCGGGGTCGCCCACGAAGAGGGCGTTGATGTCCCCCCTCAGCTTGGTGCCGTCCGGGAGCGACGTCGCGCTCCCTCCCGCGAGCAGCAGCAGGATGGCCTCCTTCTCCTGCTGGTGGCCCAGGATGACCGGGGCGATGGAGTTGATCAGGTTTTCGTAGGCGTCCGGCGCAGAGGCGATCTTCCTGATGAGCTCTTCGTCTTCCTTGGTCACGAGGACCTGCTCGGGCTCCTTCCCCTTCACTTCGACGTGGTTGCAGTCGACCTGGGACCTGAACAGCCTCGTTCGCACCTGGCCGAGGGTGTAGTCGGGGACCGCCCTCACCACCCCGGTGAGCACCACCCGGTCCCCCGGCCTGGCCATGTTGACTATGTCGCCTTCGACGTTGACGTCGAAGAACTGCGGGAGCTGGCCAGGGGGGAGCTCCTCCGGAAGCTCCTGCACCCTGAGCACCTGGAAGTCGACGAACTTGGAGTGCTTCCTGTCGAGCTCAAAGTTCCTCGTCTCCCCGCAGAGCTCGCACTTCGGGGGCCGCTTGAGCACCAGGTCGTCCTGCTCCTGGTAGGTGAGATGGCCGCTCGGGCAGACCCACGCCGCCTCGGTCATCATCGGCCTCAGCTCCGACGTCCGCACCACCATGCCAGATATGGCCAGCAGGTGGTCGATGTATGACGTGTCTACCTTCCTGAGCGGCACCAGGCCGGGGAGGTTCCGAAGTCGGACGGTCAGCTCCCGCTTGACCCTGTCGGCATAGAGGGCGTTCTCGCTCCTCATGGTCTCGAAGGCGGCTATCTTGAATGACGCGAGGGACGAGTCAGGCTCGCTGAGGAGCCTGTTCGCCAGGTCGTTGTTGTATCGCAGGAGTTCGCCGAAGTCGACGACCAGGGACTTGCCTTCGGTGGCTATGAGCTGCGAGATCTTCCTCCTGTACACCGGGTCTCCGTCCCGGTCCACGACCGACTTCAGGAAGTCTTCGAACTGCTCTGAGAGCTTCCCGCTGGTGAGGGTGGCCACCCTAGGCCGGTCCTCCGAGGAGCCCGGACTTCCATTCCTTTGAAAGGGACTGGGATATCGCGAAAAACTCCTTCTCTTCGGGGGTAAGCTTGTCCGCCAGGGTCGACGCGGGGGTCGAGGAGCTGGACAGCGAAAGCAGCTTGCTCAGCCTGATCCCGATGAGGTCATAGCAGACCACCCGCAGCTTCTCGAGCTCCTCTCTCCTGGTCTTCCCCTCGGCCACCGAGGCCGCGAGGGCGCCCAGGCGCCTCCTCATCCGGACGTAGAAGTCCTGCGCCAGCCCCGAGAGCTGAAGGGGACCCATCATCTTCTCTTTGCTGAGGGTGCTGAACACCTCGTTCTCGAAAGGAGCCTCCGAGGACTCGGCCATCCCCTGGGCAGCCAGCTCGTCCACGACCCATCTGGGGAGCTCGACCGCCTCTCCTTCGGACAGCTTCTCGATGTGGAAGTCGCCGACGTCGAGGTTCTCCACGGAAAGCCGCATCTTCGCCCTCGCCATGCCCAGCAGATACTCTCTCTCCCGGCGTTCGAGTATCTGCCGTAGGGCGACCTGTTCGCCTGACAATTCATGAGGCAAGAGGCCCGTCTCGATAATAAACATTGGGCGGTCGTCGGGGGCTTCGCCTGACTTCCGGTGCCCTCTCAACTTCGCGGAGGCGCTCACAGGCGCCGCCTCTGGAGGGCCCTCGGCCGGTCCTGTCGCGGACGGAGGCCTTGTCACTCTCGGCGAGAGCTGCGAGGCGTCCGAGAGGGGCCAGTTTTCGTTCAACGGATAAATAAGAACCGGATGCCGCTCTTTCTCGAAGTTGCAGGACCGTCGGGCTTTGCGGAGGCGGCGCTAGATGCCCCTGTCGGACATGATGTGGGTGGAGAAATACAGACCGGCCACCATGGACGAATTCGTCGACCAGGAGTCCGTCAAGGAGAGACTGGAGGCGCTTCTCCAGAAGAAAGAGCAGCTCCCGCACCTCCTCTTCGCGGGGCCGCCGGGCTCGGGGAAGACCACCACGGCGATGATAATAGCGCGGCACATACTCGGGGAACCCTGGCGTGACTACACGCTCTCGCTGAACGCCAGCGACGAGCGCGGGATAGACGTGGTCCGTGAGAGGATCAAGACCTTCGCCCGGTTCGCAGACCGGAGGGAGGGTGTCCCCTACAGGCTGGTGATACTCGACGAGAGCGACGAGATGACCTCCGACGGCCAGACGGCCCTCCGCCGCATCATGGAGGAGAACTCTGCTCACACCCGGTTCATACTGATC
>JBJKSN010000086.1:0-5506 GCA_046703945.1 Nitrososphaerales archaeon
ATCCAGATGTATCAGAAGGCGATCTCGACCCTCATCAAGCTCGTCCACCTCTATCCCGACTATCGCTTGAACAGGCACTCTCTCGAGCGGGCGAGCGCATACCAGGAGAGGGTCAAGGCCATCCAGGCGGCCCACGGGCTCATCCCCCAGGACCAGGCCCCCGAGGTCGAATGGACCCCGCAGGCAGCGTCCGGCAAGCCGGCCGCCGTCCCGGGGACCGCTTCGATGCCCAACTCCCAGGCAGGCCCACAGGTGGTCCAGCAGCTGAAGGCGTCCTTCAACGAGCTTGTGGTGACCGAGAAGCCAGACGTGAAGTGGGACGACGTCATCGGCCTGGAGGACTGCAAGCAGGCCATCCGCGAGTCCATAGTCTTCCCCTTCCTCCGCCCGGACCTCTTCAAGCTGGGTTGGCCCAGGGGGATACTCCTCTACGGCCCGCCAGGATGCGGCAAGACCATGGTGGCTGCGGCCACGGCCGCGGAGATCGACGGTTACTTCATCTCTGTGGACGCGGCTTCCATCATGAGCAAGTGGCTCGGCGAGGGGGAGAAGAACGTCGCCAAGCTCTTCAACAACGCCAGGAAGATGCTGTCGGACAACAAGCCAGTGATAGTCTTCGTCGACGAGATAGACTCCCTCCTCGGCACCAGGGGCCAGGAGGTCGGCGGGGAGGTGAGGGTCAGGGACCAGTTCCTGAAGGAGACCGACGGGATCAACGACAAGGGGAAGAACCTCCACATGTACGTCATCGGGGCCACCAACAAGCCCTGGTCCCTGGACCCGCCCTTCCTCCGCCGCTTCGCCAAGAGGATACTGGTCCCCCTTCCGGACAACGACGCGCGCATGGCCCAGTTCAAGCTCTACACCTCTCCACTGACCCTGGCGGAGGATGTGGAGCCGGCGACCCTGGCCAAGCTGAGCGACGGCTACTCGGGGAGCGACATCAAGGACATATGCCAGGGGGTGCAGCTGAGGGTGGTGAGGGAGCTGTTCAAGTCGGGGAACGCCCTGGACAAGGAGTCGACCCCGCGCCCCATAGACATAGCCGACTTCAAGGAGATAATGAGGACGAGGAAGCCCTCGGTGTCGCCGGACATGCTCCGCGCCTACCAGCAGTGGACGAACAACTTCAGCGCGCTCTAGGGCCGCTGATGTGTTGCGTAGAACACCAGCATTGCTTAGAAGTAGACCTGCAGGCTGACGGCACTCGAGAGCCTCTTTTTTTTTTTTTTTTTTTTTTTTTTTTTTTTTTTTTTTTTGTGGTCTATGGCCGGTCCTGCCGAGGACCGTCCAGGGAGAGTCAGGCGTGGTTCATTCGTTCAGCATCGTCCTCTCCGACGGGCACCGCCTCTATGCTTTCGACATCTACGACTCTATCGGCACCATCGAAGTGCTGAAGTCGTACACCAAGAGGCTGGACACCGGCTGCACGGTCAACCTGGTCTCTCCAGCCGCCGCCTCCGACGATGTCAACCGGCTCGCGGCGAGCTATGGGCTCAGGATCCTCACGCCAGAGGCTGCGGCAAGCTTCTTCTCGCTGCAGAAGGCCGTCTCCCGAGCCGCCACCGGCTGATTCTCGAACCTATTTCTACCGCCATTCCGGAGCCCTGCCATTGCAAGAGCCGTTCTCTCCTGGCGACCTCAAGGCAAGGGTAGGCAGGCAAGTCCGCCTGGAGGGGTGGGTGCATGATGTCCGGGCCCTCGGCGGAATCAGCTTTGTCCTCCTCCGCAACTCAAGGGGAGTGGTCCAGGTGGCCGTCCCCAAGAAAGCCGTCCCCCCAGAGCTCTTCGCACTGGTCGCCGGGCTCCACCAGGAAGACGTCATCTCGTGCGTCGGCGAGGTCAAGGAGAGCAAGGCCGCCCGGATGGGCTTCGAGATACTCCCGACCTCCATTGAGGTCCTGTCGAGGGCGGCGGCCCCCCTCCCGCTGGACCCCAGGGGGGTCACTCCCGCGGCCCTGGACACTCGCCTCGAGTGGCGGTCACTGGAGCTGCGCCGGCCCGAGACAGCGGCAGTCTTCACCATCGAGAACGCACTGGTCCAGGGGTTCGAGGAGTACCTCCAGGGGTCGGGGTTCATCAGGGCCTTCACCCCGAGCATCATAGGCGGCGTGTCTGAAGGAGGGTCCGAGGTCTTCAAGATAGACTACTACGGGAGGGAGGCGTTCCTCAGGCAGGACCCGCAGCTCCACAGGCAGCTGACCATAGCGGGAGGGTTCGACAGGGTCTACGACCTGGGGCCCAACTGGAGGGCGGAGCTGTCACACACCCCCCGCCACCTGAGCGAGCACAGGACCATAGCGCCGGAGATGGGGTTCATCGCGGACGAGAGGGACGTGATGCGCCTGGAAGAGGAGATGATGGTCCACGGCATCGAGGCGGCGAGCAAGCGCTGCTCCGGCGAGCTGGCCCTGCTGAAGCGGGAGCTCCAGATGCCGAAGCTCCCGCTCCCTGAGATAGACTTCCCGGACGTCTACGGCATCCTCGAGGCCAGGGGGAAGAAGCTCCCCAGGGGCGAGGACCTCGACGAGGAGTCGAAGGACCTCCTGGCGGCCCACGTCAGGGAGGAGCACGGGTCAGACTTCTTCTTCGTGAACCGCTTCCCGTCGAAGCCCAAGCCGTTCTACATCATGAGGTACGACGACGACCCGGAGTTCGCCAGGTCGACGGACTTCTTCTTCGGGAGCTTGGAGCTCTCGTCAGGGGGCCAGAGGGAGCACCGCCACGAGAAGATAATGGCACAGGTCCGCGAGAAGGGGATGGACGCCAAGGCCCTCGAGTGGTTCACGGAGCCCTTCCGCTACGGGGTCCCGCCACACGGAGGGTTCTCCTTCGGCATTGAAAGGTTCGCGGCCAAGCTACTCGGCATAGAGAACGTCAAGGAGGCGGTCCTCTTCCCGAGGGACCCGGAGCGGCTCCAGCCCTAGGCCCTGCCCGGATTCCCCGCCACGGATGTCCTAGGAGTGCAGGCTGGCGGCGACCTCTCGCTCGGTCTCGACCAGGAGGTCGATCCCCCTGGCGCGCATGACCGTCTCCCTCAGCTTGTCGAAGTCCCCTATCCTCCTCTCGCTCCTCTTGGCCGGGACGACCACCTTCGTCTTCTTCTCCCCGTCGGGGAGCCACACAGTGTTCACCGTCAGCACCCTGGCCGGATAGAAGACCTCTTCGAGGAACTGCCTGTCGCTCACCCCGGCTCCCACCAGGTACGCCTTCCCCTTCAGCGCCCCCTCCAACTCTTCGTGGAGCTGAGGGTTCGACCTCAGGGCGGCCATGTCTGGCTGCTCGAGCTCTAGGATGTATGATCCCTTTGTTTCTGACGCGCGCTTCAGCGTGACCTTCGCCAGCTCCGGGAACTTGTCGGCCAGCCCCGCGATGGCCTTGGACGCCTCGACATCGGCCTGGGTTATCTCTCCCTTGGCCAGCCTTGACTCGCAGTTCCCGCAAAGAATCCCTGTCTTGGCATCGAATGCACAGATGGGGAGCTTCGGCTGCATCTGAGAGCCGGGTCACCATACGCGCATAAAAAATATTCGGAGGCCCCCGGCTAGCGGATACGCCCCGCGCAGGAGGCTGGAGCTAAGGCTGGTTGGCGGGCTGCAACGAGCCTACCTTGGGCCGTCTCCTGGGGGTGTTACTTCCCGAGCTTGATCTCTATGGAGGAGACGTTGCTCATTCCGCCGGTCATGGTGCTCTTGACCTGCTCCGTGTTGATGGAGATGTTCTGCACCCGCACGTCGGTGGCGAACCGTTTTGTCAGGACCTGGGCCACGTCGACCGCCCGCGAGATGGCTCTTCCACGAGCCTTCACGGTGACCGCGTTGGATCCGTTGTTGATCTGCGTCAGGACGGCCAGGACGTAGTTCATGGTCGGCTTCTTCCCGACATAGATGGTGTTTGGTTCGCGTGGTTGCACTTCTTCGTGTTCTGGTTGATTGGCCATTGATGCTTCGCCCTCCTGCGGCCTATATATCCGCTATGGACAGGTTGTCCACCTCGAGCCTGGAGCGGGGCCGAGCCCAGGAACAGGGCTCCTGGGACCCTCGCTTGCGCCGCCCCGGCTTCGCCGTCTTCTCCGGGGTGAGTTAGGCGCTAACTTTAATCCCTGTGGCTCTGCGCGCCCGCTATGCGCCTTTACGAGTATCAAGCGAAGGAGCTCTTCAGAGAATACGGTCTCCCGGTGCCTAGGTCGACCCTGGCCCGTGACGTCGCGTCTGTGAGGACCGCGTTCGCGTCACTGACGCCTCCGCTGGCGGTGAAGTCACAGGTCCTGGCGGGAGGCAGGGGAAAGGCAGGGGGCATCGCTCTGGTGGATGGGCCAG
Source organism: Nitrososphaerales archaeon (assembly GCA_046703945.1). GTDB lineage: Archaea > Thermoproteota > Nitrososphaeria > Nitrososphaerales > Gagatemarchaeaceae > UBA183. The sequence continues at coordinate 4,320 of JBJKSN010000086.1, forward strand.
ACAAGGCCGAAGCCGAAGCGAAGAGGATCTTCGGGCTCCCCATCGGAGGGGAGAGACCGTCTGCCCTTCTCTTAGAGGAGGGCTTCCCCCACGACTCGGAGATGTACCTCTCGGTGTCCCTGGACAGGGGGGACAGGTCTTTCGTCGCCATAGCAGCCAGGGCGGGGGGGATAGAGGTGGAGTCGCTGTCGGGGAAGGTCATCCGCCGGGTCCCGTCTGAAGGGATCGACGAAGGGTTCGCGGCGGCGGTGGCCTCTGAGCTCGAGTTGCAGGGGGAAGAGGCAGCCCAGTTCGAGAAGATCCTCCTCTCTCTCGAGCGTCTGGCCAGGGAGAAAGAGTGCGAGCTGGCCGAGATAAACCCGCTCGCCATAGGGAAGGACGGGACGCTGATGCCGCTGGACGCGAAGGTGATCATCGACGACAACGCCCTCTTCCGCCACCCGGAGTTCGCCAAGCTCCACCCCGAGGACGAGTTCGAGGGCGAGGCGTCCCGCCAGGGGTTCGCTTTTGTGAGGCTAGACGGCGACATAGCCGTGGTCGGGAACGGCGCCGGGCTGGTCCTCTCCACCCTGGACCTGGTCGGTGACGCCGGGGGCAAGCCTGCCTGCTTCCTCGACCTAGGCGGGGGGGCGCAGCAGGTCCGGCTAGAGGCGGCCATCAGACTGGTCAACCGGCTTCCGGGCGTCGCCAGGATACTGGTCAACATCTACGGAGGGATCACCCGGAGCACCGACGTCGCCGCCGGGATCAAGGAGGTCATCTCCGCCGGCGGGCTCAAGCCCCTCTACGCCAGGGACAGCGGGGCCGAGGAGGACGACGCCAGGAAGAAGCTCGAGGGGACGGCGGACAAGATGTACAAGACAGCGCCCGACGCGGTGGCGTCGGAGGTGAGAGCGGCATGAGGCTCCCGAGGCACGGAGACCCGGTGATCGTGCAGAACATGACCGGGAGGTACGGCAGGCTCCACACGAAGCTGATGCTGGACTACGGGACCAACGTGGCGGCCGGCGCCGCCCCAGGGAAGGGAGGACAGGCGGTGGAAGGGGTCCCGGTCTTCGACACCATGGCCGAGGCCGTCAAGAATTCAGGGGCCAAGGCGTCCGTCTGCTTCGTCCCCGCGGAGTTCACCTTCTCGGCCGGCCAGGAGGCCCTGGAAGCTGGGGTCAAGCTGCTCGTGCTGATCACCG
>JBJKSN010000087.1:0-2978 GCA_046703945.1 Nitrososphaerales archaeon
ATGTGAAGCTCGAAGACCAGGAGGCGATACGGAAGCTTGAGGAGGCCAGGTCCCTGGACGGCTCGAAGATAGAGGGATTCACCTTGGGGGGCGAGACGTTCAGCGCGCTGACGTGTTTTGACGGGGAGCTGAGGGGCGAGAGGGTCACCCTCCTCTTCATCGACGTCACCTACTACAACGAGTCGGTCGCCGAGCTCATCTCTCCGACCTACCTCCGCGGCAAGCTGGGCCTCAAGGACGGCGACCCGGTGACCTTCAGCGTCGACGTGCCCACCCCTCGCCAAGGTAGGCCATGACCGCGCACTCGTCTCCGTCCGCCAGGCCCAGCGCCTTCCTGAGGTTGACCGGCGAGATGACCTCGAGGACGGATCCGTCGTGGTGCGTCCTCTCTATGGCGAGCACCGCTCCTGGGTGCTTCCCGGCGACCTTGGCGCGGAAGCACTTCACGCCGCCGTAGGACCTCTTGCCGTCGCTGAAGCCCGGGATCGCGATCCCCTTCAGCAGGTCGAGGCGCCGCCGCTGCCCGATCATCGCCTCGCTGGTGAGGCGGAGGTTGAGGGTCCCCGGGAACGGCTCGAAGCCGAGGCCCGCGGCGAACCCCTCGGCATACCCCTTCAGCGAGACGTAGTAGGCCCCCTCCTTCAGCCCTGCGAAGACCGTCCCTCTGAACTGCATCGTGTCCTTCCCCCTCTCCAGGTTAGCCCCCACGTCGGCGAGGAAGGTCTCCACGGCGTCGAGGCCGCTTTCTGTCAGCCTCACGGCCAGCCCTCGTCCGGAATGGGCCCTCTCGGCCAGGCCGGCCCTCTGGAGGTCGGCGAGCCTCAGGGACGCGGCCTGTTGGCTGAGGCCCATGGCTCCGCCCAGCGCCCCCGTGGTGACGTTGGCGAAGCTGCGGACCGCCCCCAGCCTCACCAGGTGGAGGAGGGTGGTGAGCTGCTCCGAGGTCGGGCCGGCGCTCTTCGCTGACATCTACAAGTGTGCTTGTAGCTACTAAACCGTTATAAGAATAACTGGCCCGGCGCCGAATGTGGGTACAGTCTCTAGGGGCCGCCTGGACACGGCGTCCATCGCCGGGAGCGCCATCTTCAGCGCCCTGGCGCTCATCCTCGCGGCCGGTTCTCAGGCCATGGGCCTGAACTTCCCGCTGGTGCCATACCTGCAGTTCGACCTCGGAGAGGTCGCCATCATACTCGCGTTCTTCATATTCGGGCCTGCTCCGGCCCTCGTGTCCTCGGTGGTCGAGTTCGGGGGCCTGATGGTCTTCGGCCAGCAGATACCCATCGGTCCCCTGCTGAAGCTCATCGCGCTCGTGTCCACCGTAGCCGGCCTCTGGGCCGGGACGAAGATCGCCGCGCGGGGCGGGAAGACCAGCTTCTTCAGGCTCGCCGGGTGGACGACGGTCCTGGGCGGCGTGGTCCGGGCCGCCGTGATGACCGTCCCCAACTTCTACCTGGTGGTCTACATCTACGGCCTTGCGGCAATCGAGGGCTTCGTGAAGGCCCCATTCTCAGCCGTGGGGATAGGCCTGACCTCCTCGAATGCCCTGCTGGTCATCCTCGCGTTCACGGCTGTGTTCAACGTCATCCAGCTGGCCGTCGTCATGGGCGTCTCGTCCCTGGTCCTCAGGGTCCCTTCGGTCCCCAGGCTGAGGATGGGAGGGAGGACTCCGTGGTTTGCCGGCGTGGTGCAGCCTCCAGCCCTGACCGTCCCCACGGAAAGGCGCTAACCCGGTCCGGTGACGGCAGCCATGGGGGACATGCTCAAGGTCGAGGGGCTCAGCTTCAGGTACCCAGACTCGCCCAAGAAAGCGGTCGCAGACTTCGACCTAGCCATCCCAGAGGGAGAGATAGTGGTGCTGGCCGGCCCTTCGGGCTGCGGAAAGTCCACCCTGCTCAGGACGGTGAACGGCCTGATCCCCCACATGTACGGCGGCGAGTACTCCGGGGACGTGGTTGTGGGCGGTTCGAGCGTCAAGGAGTCGAACATGCGCGACCTGGCCCAGACGGTGGGGTTCCTCTTCCAGAACCCCGAGAACCAGATATTCATGTTCAGCGTGGAGAGAGACGTAGCCTTCGGGCTGGAGAACCTCGGGGTCCCCCGGGAGGAGATGAGGGCCAGGGTGGACGAGGCTCTCCGGCTCCTGAGGATCGGCGACCTGGCGCAGCGGGCACCCCACGAGCTCTCCGACGGGCAGAAACAGAGGGTCGCCCTGGCAGGGGTCCTCGCGATGAGGCCAAAGCTTGTGATACTCGACGAGCCGACCTCGCTGCTCGACCCCAAGACCGCGTCCGAGCTGGTGGCCCTAGTGGCGAAGCTCAGGAGGGACCTTGGGACAACCTTCGTGGTGGTGGAGCACCGCCTGGACCTCCTCGTGGGGGTCGCGGACAGGCTGGTCGTGATGGACGGCGGGAGGAAGGTGCTCGAAGGGAGACCCAGGGACGTGCTCTTCGGTGACGAAGCCGAGGGCCACGGCGTGGCGGTGCCCGCGGTCACCAGGGTGCAGCGGGCGCTGGCGGCCAGAGGGAGGGTGGCCGGCGAGGGGCTGCTGACCCCCTCCGAGCTCGCCTCGGCCGTGGAGGGAGGGCGGAGATGATAGAGTTCAGGGACGTCACCTTCGTCCACCAGAACGGGGTCAAGGCCCTGGATAGGGTGAGCCTCAGGGTGGAAGCAGGGGAGTTCGTCGCCCTGGTAGGGGAGAACGGCGCGGGGAAGACGACCCTCGTCAAGCACGTGACGGGGCTGCTGAAACCGGCGTCCGGGAGTGTCCTCGTCGGCGGCCTTGACACCAGGGAGGCGAGCACGGCTCAGCTTTCGCGCAAGGTCGGCGTGGCGTTCCAGAACCCCGACCACCAGCTCTTCTCAGAGACGGTGGAAGAGGAGATGTCGTTCGCCCTCAGGAACTTCGGCTTTCCTCCGGAGCTGGTACAGAACCGCGTGGCCTGGGGGCTGAAGCTCTTCGACCTGGAGGAGTACAGGAA
>JBJKSN010000088.1:0-8544 GCA_046703945.1 Nitrososphaerales archaeon
GCCACGGGAGAGTCGATACCTCCGGAGAACAGGTGCAGCACGCGCCCAGCAGTCCCCACATGTACGACCCCGGGGACGGGGGTCATTTTCGAGTATACTAGCGCGTTGGACCGGGTGACGTACAGGCGGTGGACGACCTCCGGGCTGGTGAGGTCCACCCTCATCCCTGTCTCGTCGCGGACGGCGTCCCCGAGCCTGACCGCGAGCTCCCTGGAGGTGAGCGCGTACCCTTTGTCTGAACGCCTGGGCTCGACCTTGAAGGACGTCCCATTGGACCTCCTGGCGGCGTCCAGCACAGCCTCCCTGATTTCTCGAAAGTCGAGCCCGACCGGGGCGACCTCCGAGAACCAGGCTACGCCGAAGGTCCTGCTCAGCCTGGCGGCGACCTCCTCGGCCGCGCCTTCGGCTGTCACCATGAACCTCCCCTCCCTGAGCTCGACCAACGGAGAGAGGCCGCTCAACGAGCGCGCCAAGTTCCTGCGGAGGGCGCGCACGAACTCGGGTCGGTTCTTTCCCTTCAGGGCGACCTCTGAATAGTGGACCACGTAGCGGGAGGCCATGGGGAGATTCAGGCTCCGGGCATCCGATGATTAAGCCGTTCGGCCTGTGGCAGGCTAGCGCAGGACCGCGGCCACCATGGCGACCAGGAAGATGATGGCGAGGTAGGGGCTCGAGAACTTGAAGGCCAGCCACGCGTTGTCCTTGGTGGGAGCCCTGTAGAGCTTGATGTTGGTCGCCAGGAGGAGCAGGTCGAAAACGAGCGCAACCCCGAGGTAAACGAAGAAGCCTGGCCCGAGGAAGTAGGTGATGTACGCCAGACTCACCGGGATGAGGAGGAGGGTGTTGAAGACGATGTACCTCGAGGCCGCCACGGGCCCCACCACCGAGGGGAGCATGGGGACGTTGACCGACGAATAGTCCTCCTCGGTTATGACTGCGAGGGACCAGAAGTGGCTCGGGGTCCAGACGAAGACGAGGGCGCCCAGGAGCCACCCTACCGCGGCACTGCTATAGGTGACGGCGTACCAGCCAGCCAGCGCGGCGCAGCTCCCCGCGAACCCGCCGAGCACTATGTTCCAGCTGGTCCTCGGCTTCAAGAAGAGCGTGTACACTGGGACGTAGACGAAGGCGCCGAGACCGATGAAGAAGGTGGCCAGGGGGTCAAGCGTGAAGGAAGCGACGACCAGGCCGACGGCGAGGAGTCCCAGGCCCAGGACCAGGGCGTGTGAAGAGGGCACTATCTTGCCGGCTGGGAGCGGGCGCCCCATGGTCCGCTTCATCTTCGCGTCCATCCCCATCTCGAGGTAGCTGTTCAGCGCCAGGGCGCCGCTGGAAGCCAAGGCTCCACCCACGAGCACCCCGGCCAGAGTTATGAGGGACGGGATGCCCCTGGCGGCGACGACCGCCGAGCCCAGGGCGGCCATGAGCAGCAGCGGGGTGATCTTGGGCTTGGTGAGCGCGAGGTAGTCTGAGAAACTCAATCTTTTGGCTCCGATTGGGCCTGGGCGTCTGCGTTGTGTATTTTGGTCTTGCTCGGGGCCCCTTCGGAGAGCGGGGCAGGCCGATGCCATTGAAACCCTTAAGAAATCTACCAGCTCCGGGAGCCCGTCCCGCGGTAGCTCAGCCTGGTAGTCCCGAACAGGGGCCAATAGCTTCCGGCTGTAGAGGTCGGCCATCGGCTGACCCGTCCAGCCTACTCAGGCCACAGTAACCGGAGTGTCGCAGGCTCAAAAGGTGCCTTGGCACCTGACAATCCTGCCCGCGGGACACACCTGCTGACCTGATCTCCTGTCCCCGGTCGAGCGTCACACCTGGCAGGGGCCGGGGTTGCTCACCCCCACGGGGAAAATGTTGCCGGAGGAGTCGACCCTGAGGTCCACGGTAGGCAGGCTCACCGGCGCCGGGCCCCTCACCACCGCTCCCGAGGAGTCGAAGATGGAGCCATGGCAGGGGCAGTAGAAGTACTTCGACGCAGAGTCGAAGGAGCATTCGCAGCAGACGTGGGTACAGAGCATGCTCAGAGCGGTGAGGGAACCATCGGAGTTCTTGATCAGTGCGTTGGGATAGCCGGAGGGGTACTCGAAGTAGACCGGGACCCCCGTCTGGAGGTCTTTGACGTTGGCCACCGGCCCGCCCGCCGTCCCCGTGGTCACCTGCTGGCCGCCGAAGGTCGGGAGCTTCGTCGAGCTGAGCGCCACGCCCACCCCCACCAGGCCTGCGAAGCTGGCGAGGGATTTCAGGAAGCCCCGCCTGGAGTAGTCCAGCCTCGTCCCCGCCCCGGTCTTCCTGCGCGAGAGGTAGCGGGCGTGGGGCCTCCCGAGTATCCCTGCGACCACTATCCCGGCCTGCAGTGCGAGGAGGAGGTCGAAGGGCCAGACGCCGAAGAGATAGCGGGCGAAGTTGAACACCGTCTGGTGGTACTGCGGCCCGGTGAGCACGTCCCCGGCCTGCAGGACGAACCCCAGGGCCCCCGCTGCGATGGACTGGAGATACACGGGCTTGGCTGACGCAAGGCTGTAGAGACCCAGGACCAGGTCCATGGCGACGATTATAATCAACCCTACCGCATGCGAGACGGCCAGCAGCCAGAGCGACTTGTCTGTGGCCAGGAGGTACACCCCCACGGCCGAGGAGGCGGTCAGCATGAGGCCGGTCGCCAGCCTCAGCCTGCGGAACCCCTTCTTCGCTGTATCCTTGACGGAACCCCCTTGGCCCGCGCTGGAGGCAGGCACCCTTCGTCCGCGGTCGTCTAGGTCTCCAAGGTCCCTTCCCTCGGTGACACCCTGTGCGCGGGAGCGGCTCAACCGGTCTTATCCCTCCCTCGATTCATAAAAAGACCTTCAGGTGGGAGCGGGCCTCGAGGAACCGTTTTATCCCCCGCCTGGGCGGCCTGGAAAGAGTTGAGTTCGAGTCCGAAGGGGAAGAAGACCAAGAAGGCGGGGGCGAAGGCAGAGGTGGTCGAGGAAGTAGAGAAAGCCGAGAAAGCTGTCAAGAAGGAGCTGAAGAAGATAGAGAAGGCAGACGCGGCGCCGAAGCGTCAGAAGGTGAAGGAACCGAGCCCGGCCGGGAAGGCCCCGACGGCCGCCGTCTACTCCAGGCACGGGTCGCTCATGGTCAGCCGAGACGGGAGAGGGTTCTCAGTCGGAGAGATTTCGGGCGCGGGGCTCGTCCCCGGACGGGTGTCTGGGTGGGGCGCCAGGGTCGACTACAGGCGGAGGAGCGTCCTTGAGTCCAACGTGAGCGCACTGAGAAGCTGGTCGCCCCCGAGGGCGGCTGCGAAAGCCGAGCCTGAGAAGGCTGTCGCGAAGATAGAGCACGCAGGAGAAGCGGTGGTCGAGGAAGCCGAGAAGGCCGTGAAGAAGGCGACCAAGAAGCCGGAGAAGAAGTCAGCGAAGAAGCCGCGAGCCAAGCCCGGGGCCTAGGTCACGCTTCCGACCGTATTGCCATGAACAGATACTGCTGGGCATAGCCCGCATACCTACCGAAGTACTTCCTGAGTGACGCCGAGAGCGCAGCGTAGTCCCCGGCAGACAGCTTCGCCTTCCCGTCTCGCTTCAGCCTGGCCCTGAGGGGCGCGTCCATCATCCGCGGGTAAGACCTGGCGACGGCCCTGGCTATCCAGACGTCTATCGGGAAAGCTTCGTCCTTTCCGAACGAGTAGAGGAGGACGCAGTCGGCCACCTTGGGCCCAACCCCCAGGAGGACCTTCTCGCCTGGGAGCTCCTTGAGCAGGAGCTTCCGGGCCTCATCATAGGGGAGGGAGGCGACCGCATCGAAGTCGAGGTCGCCCCTCGCTACCGACGAAGCGACCTTCTTGAGGAAGGGAGCCCTGTACCCCAGGCCGCACCTTCGTAGGTCCGGGGCCGCGGCCTCGGCGAGGGCCTCAGGGTCAGGGAACGAGTGGTAGACTTCCCCCTCGAACTCGAAGGGCTCGCCGTACTCCGCACAGACGGCCTCCACCATCTTCGAGATGCGCGGGATGTTCGCGTTGGTCGCCAGGACAAAGGACGCCAGGCACTCCCACCTTTCTTGCCTGATGAGCCTGAGGCCATAGAACCGCTCGACCGCACGCGTGACCGGCCCGTCCCTGGAGATCGAGGCCAGCACGCTCTCCAGGTCCTCGTCCAGCCTGAAGTAGTCTGACACCATGGCGGGCCCCAGCGAGGCAGAACTGGACTCGCACCTCAGGAACTCGCCCTCCTGCCTTACCCTGAGGGCCCCTCCCCCGACGACCCCGCGCCACCAGTCGCCCCTCCTGGCCCACCTGAACGTCTGGCCGCTGGCGAGGGTGTGCTCCAGGCTGAACGGCGAGCTGAGGGGGACGGTGAACTCCATCGCAGGCCAGCGGTTCCGGCTCGTGGCGCCGATATATCCTTGCGGATGAAATGGGGTTGAAATACACGGCCGGCGGCCGGGGCGCCCATGCCAGACTCCTATCTCGCCAGCACCAAGCGGTCGGCCGAGCTCTTCGAGCGCGCCAAGGGGGTGTTCGCCGGGGGGGTCAACCACAACGCGAGGTTCTATCAGCCATACCCGATCTTCGTGAGCAGGGCCAGGGCCCAGCACATCTGGGACGCCGACGGGAACAGGTACACGGACTATTGGATGGGCCACATGGCCCTGATCCTCGGCCACTCCCCCAAGCCAGTGGTGGACGCCCTTCGAGGGCAGATAGGCCGCGGGACCCACTATGGCATGGGGAGCAGCCTTTCAGTCGAACTCGCCGAGGAGATACAGAAGTCGGTGCCTTGCGCCGAGATGATGCGCTTCTGCAACACCGGAGCCGAGGCGACCATGTACCTGGTGAGGCTGGCGAGGGCGTTCACCGGGAAAAGGACGGTCATCAAGATGGCTGGCGGGTGGCACGGCTACAACACCGAGCTGAACAAGGGCGTCCACAGGCCCTTCGACAAAGCTGAGAGCGCCGGAATACTCGAAGAAGAACAGGCATTCGTGAAGAACGTGAGGTTCAACGACCTTGAGGCCGCGGAGGAGGCTGTCAGGGAGGCTGCCGGGGACACGGCCCTGATCTTCCTCGAGCCGGTGCTGGGCGCGGGGGGGTGCGTGCCCGCGGACAGGGACTACCTGAAGGGCCTGAGGGAGCTCGCCGACGCCCACGGGGTCCTCCTCGCCTTCGACGAGATCATCACCGGGTTCCGGGTCGCCCTGGGCGGGGCGCAGGGGCGCTACCGGGTGACCCCCGACCTCGCTTCGTTCGGGAAGGTCGCCGGCGGGGGCCTCCCTCTGGGGCTGGTGGCAGGGAGGAAGGAGATACTCTCCCTGGCGGACCCCGCAAAGAAAGAGAACTTCGTGTCCATCGGCGGAGGGACTTTCTCGGAGAACCCCCTGAGCATGGCGGCGGGGCTGGCGACCATCAGGTACCTCAGGAGGCACTCGAGCGCGATCTATCCGAAGCTCGACAAGGCAGGGAAGGAGGCCAGGGCAGCGGTGGACCGGGCCTTCGCAGCGTCAGGGGTCGAGACCCACACCACGGGCCTGGGCTCCCTCTTCCTCACCCACTTCGGGGGTGCGCCGAGGAACGCCGAAGAGGCTGCGAGGGGGGACAAGAAGACTAGGCTCGACTACTGCCTCGCGCTCATGGGCAGGGGGATATTCATCCTGCCAGGCCACCCAGGAGGCATCTCGACCTGCCACACCAAGGACGACCTCGAGCGACTGGCGGCCGAAAGCGGCCGGTTCGCGTCCACGCTCCGGCGGCCCTGAGGGGAGCACTTTCCGTGGGTCTGCGGCATCGACTGCCTTTCCAGGGCTAAGCAAGACAGGTCTGGGGAAAAGCCCAGGTGCGAGAAGCGCATAAGCAGGAGACAAAGACGCAGCAGAAGGGCGAGGCGAGAGAAAAAGGAGTGAGGAAGGCTTACTTTACGACCTTCCCCAGTCTTGCGTCAGCCTCTGACCAGTTGACTACGTTCCACCAAGCGTCGACATATTTCGCCTTGTCGTTGAGGTATTGGGCGTAGAACGAGTGTTCCCAGAGGTCTGAGCACAGAATGACCTCTGATTGCGCGATGTGATTCAGATTGTGCTTCTCTATCTGAGATATGATGAGTTGTTCGCTGACCGGCTCGTAGATCAGCATCGCCCAGCCGCTCCCCTCTACCGTCTTGGAAGCGTCCGAGAATTGAGCCTTGAATTTGTCGAAGCCGCCAAAGTCCTTGTTGATCTGGTCCGCGAGCTTCCCTCCGGGGGCGCCTCCGCCCTTCCCGGCCGGAGCCATGTTGGGCCAGAACAGCGAGTGGAGTATGTGGCCGTCGGCGTTGAAGCCAAAGTCCCTGAGGATCGCTTTGATGTCGATCTGGACCTCTCCCTTTCGGGCCTTGTCCAGCTTCTCCATCGCAGCGTTGGCCCCGTTGACGTATCCCTGGTGGTGTTTGTCGTGGTGCAGCGTCATGATCTGCTTGGAGATGTGCGGTTCGAGAGCTTCGTATGCGTAGGGCAGTGGTGGAAGTGTGTATGTCTTCATCAGGCGAAGCCAAAGGCCATCGCGTAAAAATGTTGCTTTCCCCGGGCCGGAGCACCGCCCCGGTGTGCGCCGGAGCCTGACCTGTCAGCCGCCCGCTAGGCCGAGCGCTTCGACTTCTTTGCCTTCTCCCAGTCGTCGAGGAAGCGCTTCAGCCCCGCGTCCGTCAGCGGGTGCTGCATCATCTTCTCCATGACCTCCGCCGGCATCGTGGCTATGTCGGCGCCGATTTTGGCCGCGTCGAGGACGTGCTGCGGGTGCCTGATGCTCCCCACAAGCACCTCTGACTTCAGCCCGTAGTTGTCCCGGATCGTGACCAAGTCCTCTACCAGGTCCATCCCCCTCTGGCCGATGTCGTCCAGGCGCCCGATGAACGGGCTGATGAACGACGCCCCCGCCTTGGCGGCCAGGAGCCCCTGGTTCGCCGAGAACACCAGCGTCATGTTGACCCTTATCCCCATCCCGCTGACCGCCTTCGTGGCCCTCAGGCCCTCTGGGATGACGGGGATCTTCACGACCACGTTCGGGGCTATGGTCGAGAGGCGCTTCGCTTCGGCGACCATGCCGTCGTACTCGGTGGCGACCACCTCGGCGCTGACGTCCCCCTTGACCTCCTTGCAGATGGCCGCTATGATCTCCTCGAATTCTCCCTGCTCCCTGGCCACCAGGGTGGGATTCGTGGTTATCCCGTCCACCACCCCCATCTGGTTGAGCTTCCTGATCTGCGCCAGGTTCGCCGTGTCTAGGAAAAGCTTCATCGGTGCGGAGATTTCTGGTTTTGTTAATTAAGGCTACTGTCCGCGGAGGCCCAGCGCCGCCTGCTCGATGTTCGCAGCGGTCAGCCCGTACTTGCGGAGCAGGTCGCCGGCCTCGCCGCTCTCTCCGAAGGTGTCCATCACGCCCACGCGGCGCATCGGCACTGGATACTGCTCCCCGAGCACCTCGGCAACGGCCGAGCCCATCCCCCCCATGATGTTGTGCTCCTCGGCCGTGACCACCCGCCCGCAGCTCCGCGCTAACTTCACCAGCGTCTCGGTGTCTATGGGTTTGACGGTGTGCAGGTCGACCACCGAGGCGGCCACCCCCTTCGCTTTGAGCGACTCGGCCGCCTTGAGGGCTTCAGGGACCATGATCCCGCAGGCTACGATGGCCACGTCGCCTCCCTCCCTCAGCGCGTTCGCCTTCCCTAGCTCGTACTGGAACCCGCCGTCGTAGACCACCGGGGTGGACGACCTCGTGAGCCGGTCGTAGAAGGGCCCCGGGATCCCGGCTATCGCCTTGATGGAGGCCTTGGTGGAGACCGCGTCCGCAGGGACGATGACCTTCATCTTCGGGACGGCCCTCATTATCGCTATGTCTTCCACCTGCTGGTGCGACGCGCCGTCGGGGCCGACGGAGATCCCGCCGTGCGAGCAGACCAGCTTCACGTTGAGGTTCGGGTACGCTATGTTGTTGCGTATCTGGTCCACGGACTTGCCGGGGACGAAGATCGCATAGGTCCCTGCGTAGGCGACCTTCCCGGCCAAGGCCATCCCCGCGGCGATGGAGACCAGGTTCTGCTCGGCTATCCCCACGTTGAAGAAGCGCCCCGGGAACTTCGTGGCGAAGACCCCTGACTTCAGCGAGCTGGTGGTGTCGGCTCCCACCACCACGACGTCCTTGTTCTCGGCCCCGAGCTCGAGCAGCGCGTCGCCGTAGGCGTCCCTCATGGCGGCCACTCTGGACAGCATCACCGCTCCCTCCTCGCGCTCTCGGCCTTCTCCCTGAGGACGGCGATGGCCCCCACGGGGTCGTCCTTCCCGTAGACGCCGGCGCCTGCGACCAGTACGTTCCCCCCGCTCCCCACCACCTGGCTAACGTTCTCCGGTTCGACGCCTCCGTCCACCTCGATGTCTGTCCCGAGCCCCTTGTCCTCGATGTACTCCCTCGCCTTCTGCAGCTTGGGGAGGACCGTAGGGTCAAGCTTCTGCCCGCTGAATCCCGGGTTCACCGTCATGACCACCAGGGCCGAGATGCGGTCGAGGCGGTCGAGGGCCCCCTTCGGGACTTCGGTCTTCGGCTTGACG
>JBJKSN010000089.1:0-6027 GCA_046703945.1 Nitrososphaerales archaeon
GCGGTCGCCGTCGAACTCCTGCATACGGAGTCGATCATCCATGACGACGTAATCGACGAAGAGAAGGCGAGACGGTCGAAGGTCCCCTTCCACCTGAAGTACGGATACAGCGCGTCCCTACTGAGCGCTGATTTCGTCTTCGCCATGATACTCGCCATCGCCGCGAGGTATGACGACAAGAGGATAGCCGAGGAGGTGAGCAGCGCGGCCCTTCAGATGTCCGAGGGAGAGTACTCCGAGCTCACCATAGACCCGCAAATCTACAAACTCACCTGGGACGAATACATCAGGATAGTGACCGAGAAGACCGCATCGCTCTTCGAGACGTCGGCAAAGCTCGGTGCGATGATCGCGGGAGGGGACGAGAAGGAGGTGCAAGCCCTGGCTGACTACGGCAGGTGCATCGGCATCGCCTACCAGCTCAAGGACGACCTGCTGGACTGGCGGTCCAAGGACAAGGTGTCCCTGGGGCTGCTGAAGACGCACAGCGAGAGCGAGGTGGTCGGGAGGATAACCGCCCAGGCCCAGTCCTACGCGGAGGAGGCCAAGCGGGTCCTCATCCATATCCCCAGAAGCGAAGCCACAGTCCTGCTGGAAGACCTGGCGGACTTCTCCATCAGGCGCCAGCACTGAGGCTGCGGCGCAGCGAAGCGCTGGCAGAGTCAGACGATCAGGAAGGCCGACGGCTATGCGAGGCTACTCAGGCTGACACGGCTGCAGGCTCCGCGGGGACTGCCTGGCCCTTGGCAGCCATCTCCAGCTTGCTCATGGTGTAGGTCCTCCTCCCCCTGAAAGGCGTGAACATCCTACCCTGGCCGTGATAGAACTTCGAGAAGAACTCGACGTAGATGAGCCTGGCCCCCTGGATGCCTGGTTCGAACAGGGCGAGGATCAGGTTGAACAGCTGCCCCATCACCAGTATGACCACCCCCATCACCGCATAGGCAGGCCCGCTGGCTATGTCGCCGAGGAAGAGGGTGTCCACCACGAGAGCCAGGGCGACGGAGGCCAGCAGTATCCCCACAAGCCTGGTGTAGGAGAGTATGTGGCTGACTATCGACGGGAGCTCGATCAGTGCCTGCCCTCCCTCTCCATAGGCTATGAGCGCCATGCCGGCCACCGCGAGGCCGATGTACACCCCCGCCAGCGGGTTGGAGGCGGGATTGACGTCACCGTGGTGTAGGACCGTCAGGCCGATGAGCACAATCCCCCAGCCCTCGAAGAGCCAGCCCAGCTTCCCAAAGATGTGGCGAGTCTCCCCCGCCCAGTACTTGTTGACCATCCCCATCACCAGTCCCAGGGAGACCTCGAAGAGGCCGATGTACCCGCTCAGCAGCAGCAGGGTCTTGAGGCCACTCGAGGATATCGGGTCGAGGATGGCGCCGTTGGTGACCAGGCTCTGCGGGAGGTTCAGGCTGAGGGCGGAGTTGAGGTATGCGTAGAGATACTGGTTGAAGTGGAACCCGAAGTATGCGTTGAATATGAACCCGAAGATTATCCCCATGATCGAGCCGGGGACCATGGCCATGGCGAGCTTCCGGAACTGGGTCGGCTTGAAGATGTTCCGAGCGAACCGTCTCAGGGCGGCTGGGACGATGGTCTTCCCTCCCGGGTGTTCGACCCGCCTGATTATCCAGAGCGACACCCCGAGGATCACGATGCCGTACCCGACGTCGCCGAACATCAGCCCGAAGAAGACCGGGAAAGTGAACGCGAATATCACCGTGGGGTCGAACTCGTTGGACTGGGGGAGCGAGTAGAACCTCACGAATGACTCGAAGAACCTTAGCCTCTTCGGGGTCTCCATCAGCGTGGGCGGCCTGCTCGCGCTGGGGATGTCGAAGACGACGGTGGAGCCGCTGTGGCGGGCCAGGGCATCCTTGAGGTCTTGCTCGCTCTTCCGGGGCACCCACCCCTCCATCGCGAAGCTGGTCTCCGTGAAGCCGAACTGGTTGATGACCTCGTAGATCCTCGCCTCGATGTGGAGCTGCTCTTCGACGGACGAGAGGGTCCCGTAGTGCTCCTCCGAAAGCCCCCGGAGCCCTTCGGCGACTTTAGCCAGCTCGGACTCGGCCTGCGACCTGTCGGCTTCGAGGGAGGCCAGCACCTCGGGCGCGGTCCCCTTCATGGGCGGGATGCGCTCCAGTCTGATGTTGGCCGCCTGGACTATCGAGCCGAACTTCTCCAGCGCTTCCCTTGGGACTACCACCACGACGCGCACCGGGTCGTCGCCGGCCGATTGTACCATGACCCCCTGGATGGACGCGAGGCCGCTCGACAGCTGGGCGAAGGCTTCGGCCGGGAGGCTGGCGAAGAAGGAAGCTGCGCTCTCGAGGTCGAGGACCCCGAGGTCGGCGTCGATGAACCCAAGGCTCTTGACGAGGGCCGCCCTGGAGCCGAGCTCGTCTATCTTCGACTTTAGGCGTTCTTCGCTCTGCTTGAGGGAGGCAACCTCGGAGTCTATCTTGACGGACTTCGACACCTCCATCACGTCCTCTGTGGATGAGAACCCCCTCTTCCCAGTCGTCGCTGTCCTGGGGAGGGCTGACATCAGCGACCTGATGCGAAGCAGCTCCTCGGAGACATCCTTGGAGGCCGCGGCTTCGGCATCGGCGCGGAGGAGCTCCGCCGCCCCTTCCGAGAGAGGCTCTATCTGCACGACACCCAGGTCGTGGAGGATCGAGACGACGTGCTGCCTGTCTTCTCGTGACCCGACCACTCCTACCCTCTGCATCGCGGCCGGCTTCAGCAAGTCTATTCTCCCTTGAACTCTGAGAACAGGACCTCGTCGACTATCTCGCGGAGCTGCTTCTTGCCCAGCGACTTGGCCGCGAGGGCGTCAGCGCTCTTCTTGGTGGCGGCGAAGAGGGCGTCGGCGCTCTTCTGGGCCGCGGACCTGGCTTTTTCAGCTTCGCTCACGACGTGGGCGTCGGCCGCGGACCTGGCGTCGGCGACGGACTTGTCCGCCTCCTTCTCCAGCGAGACGAGCTCTGCCTCCAGGGCCTTCTTCCTCTCGGCTATCTCGCGGTTGCTGGCCTCCTCAGCCTCCTTGATCTTCTTCAGGACGTCCGTGTAGTTTGTGGACAACCTAGATTACCCCGATTATCAGCAGGGCGACGGCGGCTATGGCGGCGACCTTCGCCACCTTGAGCGTGGTCATTACCAAGTAGAAGTGCTTCTGCTGGCCGTTGACGAATCCCTTTCGCCTGGGCTTGGGCTGGGCGGCCCAATAGAAGGGGGGCAGCCCCAGCAGCTTCTTCGGCTTCCTGGGCTCGTCACTCATGTTCGGCATCCTCCCTCTCTGCCAGCTTCTTCTTCACTGTTTTGAGCTTGGTGAAGCTCTCCCGTTCCATCTCGTCGAACCTGAATTTGATGTAGCGCGCGTTGGCCTGGAGCCTCGGGATGAGGACGTTCTCGATGGCGTTGGACCTCCTCTTGACCTTCTCTATCTCCATCAGGAGCTTCCTCAGAGCCGTCTCCTTCTCGGCGACGTCCAGCACCATCTGGTGGAGGTCCTCGAACGACTTTATCGCCTGGCTGACAGCCGCCGGTATCTCAAGGAGGTACTCCTGGCCCGCGCTCCCCGAGGCCTCTGAAGTGATTTCAGGTATCCTGACCCCCATCACGTTCTTGCTCTTGAGCGTGAGCTCGTGGATCCGCGGGATGCGCATGGACTCGTACTCCAGCCTGAGGGGCCCGACGAACATCTCCGTGGCGTGGATCCCCTCGTACCCCTTCACCAGCTTAGACTGGAGGCCGCTCCTCATGTCTGCGAGGGTCTTGCTCAGGTTGAAGAACTCAAGTATCAGTGCGGACCTCTTGAGCTTGAGCAGCTTCAGCCCTTTGCGCGAGACGGCGATCCTCCGCATCGTCCGGAGGTACTCCATCCTCGTCGGCTTGATGTTGATCGCGGCCGGCAAAGCCCATCACCGGCCCTACTGGGGCGTCGTTCTCTTCCGGTACTTTTCGACGAGCTCTGGCTTTATCCTCTTGATTTCGGCGTCGGAAAGCGGCTCTATGACCTTCCACCCTATGTCGAGCGTCTGCTCGATGCTCCTGTCCTCGTAGACTCCCTGTTTGACGAACATCTGCTCGAAACGCTCCGCGACCTTCAGGAACTTCCTGTCAGTCTCGCTGAGAGCCTCCTCGCCGACGATGGCCGAGAGGGCGCGGACGTCCTTCCCCTGGGCATAGGAGGCGTATAGCTGGTCGGCCATCCCCCTGTGGTCCTCCCTGGTCCTCTTGGGGCCTATCCCCTGGTTCATCAGCCTGGAGAGCGACTCGAGGACGTCGATGGGCGGGTAGACGCCTGACCTGTCCAGGTCCCTGCTGACGTAGATCTGGCCCTCGGTGATGTACCCTGTGAGGTCCGGGATCGGGTGCGTCTTGTCGTCGGCCGGCATGGTGAGTATTGGGATCTGCGTTATGGAGCCCTTCCGTCCCTTGATCTTGCCTGCCCTTTCGTAGAGAGTCGCGAGGTCGGTGTAGGTGTAGCCAGGGTAGCCCCTCCTGCCGGGGACCTCGCTGCGCGCCGCCGCGATCTCTCTGAGCGACTCGGAGTAGTTGGTCATGTCGCTGAGGATTACCAGGACGTGGCTCTCCCTCTCGTAGGCAAGGTACTCAGCCGTCGTGAGCGCGAGCCTGGGAGTCAGGATGCGCTCCATGGAGGGGTCGGAAGAGAGGTTGAGGAACAGGACGGTCCTCTCCAGGGCGCCGGTCTCCTCGAACTGCCGGATGAAGAAGTTCGCCTCTTCGCTGGTGATCCCCATGGCCGCGAAGACCACTGAGAAATTCTCAGAGGAGTTGAGGACCTTCGCCTGTCTTGCGATCTGGGCGGCTAGGAGGTTGTGCGGGAGGCCTGCCGCTGAGAAGAGCGGCAGCTTCTGCCCTCTGACGAGTGTGTTCATGCCGTCTATGGTGGATATCCCGGTCTGGATGAACTCCGACGGCTCTTCTCTGCTGTAGGGGTTCATGGCCGAACCGACTATCTCCACCTTGGTCTTCGAGACGATCGCCGGGCCGGAGTCGCGCGGGTTCCCGAGGCCGGAGAAGACCCTCCCGAGCATCTCGTCGGAGACTGAGATCCTCGCGGTCTCGCCGAGGAACCTCACCGAAGTCCCTGTGGTGCTCAGCCCGAGGGTCGAGCCGAAGACCTGGACGACGGCGAGGCCGGAGCCGGCGTCGAGGACCTGGCCGCGGACCCTCTCCCCCAGCGCGTTGGTGACCTCCACTATCTCGCCGTAGGCCGCGTGCTCGACCTTCTCCACGAAGATCAGCGGGCCTGCGACCTGGGAGACCGTCTTGTAGGAGACAGGCTCGGGCATCTCAGACCTTGACCTCCTGGATCAGCGTGCCGAACTGTTCGTCCATCTCGGCCATCACCCCCTTCACGAAGTCGTCCACCTCTTCCTCGGGGGTCCACTTTATCCTCCCTATCTTGACCTTCACAGGCAGAGAGGACACCTGGGAGGCCTGCGCGCCGGCCTTGATCGCGTCCGCCTCCTTCCTTCCGAACGTGAGGATGGTGTTCAGCATGAGATACTGCTTCTTCACCGAGGTGTAGGTGTCGACCGCGTCGTAGGCGCTTTGCTGGAGGTAGTCCTCCCGGATGCTCTTCGCCACGTCCATGGCTCCCTTCTCGGACTCTGGGAGGGCGTCGTAGCCCACCAGCTGCACTATGTCGTTGAGCTCTGCCTCCTTTTGGAGGATTCCCAGCGCCTCAGCCCGCATGTCTGGCCACTCCTTGGCCACGCTCTCCTGGTACCAGCCCCTCAGGTCTTCGGTGTAGAGCGAGTAGCTCGTCAGCCAGTTGATGGATGGGAAGTGCCTCCTCGAAGCTAGGCTCGCGTCGAGGGCCCAGAAGACCCTGGTCACCCTGAGTGTGTTCTGTGAGACAGGCTCCGAGAAGTCCCCGCCGGGGGGCGAGACCGCGCCCACCACGGTGACCGAGCCGACTCTGTTGTCGGGCCCCAGCGCGATGACCTTCCCGGACCGTTCGTAGAACTCGGCGAGCCTGCTGCCCAGGTA
>JBJKSN010000090.1:0-2561 GCA_046703945.1 Nitrososphaerales archaeon
GCGGAGGCGGCCACGAGAGTCCCCAGCACGACGAGCGCGACCCCAGCAGGAATCCCGGACGCGGCGACCTGTACGGGCAGCATCCCGGGTCCGGATATGAACATGGGGTTCTGGGCGGGCACGAACATGAGCTGGTATCCCGAGTATAGGTCCAGGAGCGCGCCCACCAACCCGAGGACGAACCCGAAGAGCACGGACACGCTGCGAATTACAATCCCATGGAGAGCACCGCGAAGCAACGTCATCTACTCTCTCCCTCGCCGCTATTTCAGCAGTTCAACGCACCGCCGTCGCTTCTACTGGCTCCAGCAGATCAAGCCCCGATGGGCGCAAATCCTAAGACCCAGATGTCCACCCTTCCGGCGTGAAGATCGCCGGCTGCGAGTATGGAGAAGGGGTGCTGTATGACGCCGAGTCAGGGACCTGGGGCCGCCCTGAGGGAAGCGCGTGGAGAGTAGGCGTCACGCCCCTCCTCTCCTGGCTCTCGGGAGGATTCACTGCGGTCTCGCTGAAACCTGTGGGCACCAAAGTCGCCCGGGGACACTCTCTGGCTTCGGTGGAAGGTCCCAGACACTTTGACGTGGTCCGGGCGCCGTTCGACTGTGTGGTGGAGAAGCTCAATGAAGGGCTGAAAGACGATCCGCGCGTCATAAACAGGGACCCTTTCGGCGAGGGATGGCTGGTCTTGGTGGAAAAGTCGGGCGAAGATTCGAGGTTGAGCCATCTGGCCGAGGCAGCGCCGACGATTGAAGCGATGCACCGCTCGATGCGGGTCCGTTGCTTCGCCGCCTTTCCTGATGTCGAACTTTACGAAGTCGGCTCCGAGTGCTCGGTAGTCCTCTCGCGGCTCGACGAGGCGCTCGCGAAGTCCCCCAGAGGGACGGTAGTCCACGTCGTCTCCGACGACCCCACAGCCGAGATTGAAATGGTGAGATGGCAGGACCAGACGGGGAACGCCCTCCTGGAGACCCGCCCCGAGGGAACTCTCCGGCACTTTATAGTGAAGAAGGGTTGAGCGTCACTTCTCGATGGGGTAGAGTATGGAGTTACCCCACTCGGTCCAAGAGCCGTCGTAGTTCCTTACGTTGGGATATCCGAGCAGGTACTTCAGCACGAACCAGCTGTGGGAAGAGCGCTCGCCGATCCTGCAGTAGGTGATTACTGCCTTGTCACTGGCGACCCCCTTGGAGCCGTACAGCGCTTCCAGTTCCTGCCTCGGCTTGAAGGTCCCGTCAGCGTCGTTGACCGCCATTCCCCAGGGGATGTTCTTTGCTCCTGGAATGTGGCCTCCCCTCTGGGCTGCCTCGTTGGGGTACTCCGGCGGCGCAGTTATCTCACCTGTGAACTCCCTGGGGCTCCTGACATCGACGAGGACGGTGCCAGGCTTTCCGACCGCATCCCTCACATCATCCCGGTATGCCCTTAGGCCCATGTCTGGCTCGGCGATGCTGAGCTTGGCGCGCGGGTATGATGAGGCGTCCTTGGACACAGGTCTGTCTTCTAGCAGCCACTTCTTCCTCCCCCCGTCCATCAGCCTCACGTTGTCGACCCTGTAGTACTTGAGGTCCCAGAACGCGTAGGCGGCGAACCAGTTGTTGAAGTCCCCATAGAGGACCAGCGTGGTGTCATCCGCCACGCCGCTCCGCTGCAGGAGTTCCCCCAGCTGCTCTTTGGACAATATGTTCCTGTTCAGGGGGTCGTTCATGTCCTTCTTCCAGTCGAAGAGGACTGCGCCCGGGATATGCCCCTGACCGTAGTTCGCGGCCGGGTCGTAGTCGACCTCGGCGACCCTGACTTTGGGGTCTTGCAGGTGCTCAGAGACCCATTGGGTTGATACCAGTACCTCAGGATGCGAATAGCCCGCGCTCATATTATAACATATGTGATAATGGCGATTTAAGGGTTCCTCGTGGCTCGCCTGCAGTCACAGCGAGGGCGGCGGAGGGTGACCGGCAGCGCGGCGCGAGCCTATTCTGAGGCCGTCGTCGGCCTGTACTCAGGGGGCGTCCGGTGGCGGGTCGCCTGCTCGAAAGCGTAGGAGAGCTTGATCAGAGTCGGCTCGCTGTAGGCGCGGCCCATGAATGTGATTCCCACCGGCAAACCGAACACGAAACCAGCCGGGACTGTGATCGCAGGGTACCCCGCCAGGGCCGTGGGCTGAGACGAGCCTCCGAGACCGTGGTCTCCGTCGACATGGTCGACTACCCACGGAGGCGATCCGGTCGGCGCCACGAGCGCGTCCAGGCGATGTTTATCCATCACGTAGTCGATTCCCTCCTTTCGCGAGAGCCGTAGATCCTTCTTCAATGCGGCCAGATACCTCCTGTCCTTCAGGCCGGTGGTCTCCTCGGCCTTGAGGAAGAGGTCCTGTCCGAAGTATTTCAGCTCCTCTTTCCTGTGCTTTTCGTTGAACTTGATGACGTCCTTCAGCGACCGCACCTTCGAAGATGCGAGCCCTGCGAGATATCGGTTCAGGTCGGCCTTGAACTCGTGAAGGAGGACCGTCATCTCCCCTTCGTCCATCTGCTTCGCCGTCGGGATGTCAGCCGGGTCGACGATGA
>JBJKSN010000091.1:0-8097 GCA_046703945.1 Nitrososphaerales archaeon
CGATGACAGCACCGAGCTTCCGCATCTTCCGTATCGCTGCCTCGGCTATGGCGTCGGCTCTGTCGCTGTAGCCGAAATACACCGCGCGCGGGACTCCTATCCGCGCCCCCTGCAGCCCGTCCCGCTCCAAGAATCTGGCGTAGTCATGATGCGACTTGACGCTCTTTCGTGTCGACGGGTCGTCCTTGTCTCCGCCCACCATCGCGCCCAGAAGGATCGCCGCATCTTCGACAGTCCTCGCCATCGGGCCGACGGTGTCCTGGCTGTGCGCTATCGGCACCACCCCAGCGCGCGAAACAAGCCCCAGCGTGGTCTTGATGCCTACTATGCCGTTGACCGATGACGGGCATAGCACAGACCCATCGGTCTCCGTGCCCAAGGCGGCCGCTCCGAGGCTGGCAGCCACAGCCACGGCCGACCCCGAGCTCGAGCCGCATGGGGACCGGTCCAGTACGTAGGGGTTTCGCACCTGACCTCCGCGAGCGCTCCACCCGCTGGATGAGTTACCTGAGCGGAAGTTGGCCCACTCGCTGAGGTTGGTCTTTCCGAGCACGACCGCACCGGCGTCACGAAGCCTCTTGACGACGTGAGCTTCCCGCCTGGGCTTAGAACCCACCAGGGCCAGGGAGCCTGCGGTTGTCTCCATCCTGTCGGTCGTCGCTATGTTGTCCTTCAGAAGGACAGGGATGCCATGGAGCGGCCCGCGCGGGCCTTTCCTCTGTCTCTCTTCATCCAGACGGCGGGCCAGCCTAAGGGCATCTGGATTGACTTCTGCGATCGAGTTCAGCTTAGGCCCAGCTTTGTCTAGTTTAGCGATGCGGTCGAGATAACCCTGGACCAGAGTGGCTGAGGTGAGCGTCCCGGCCTCCATAGCTGCCTGCAGCTCTGATATCGTCGCTTCTTCTAGGCGCTTCAAAGGCCTGGGGCAAAGGCGCGGTTGTGAAAGGTAAAACCGTTTGCGTGAACAGGGCGGCGCCAGGTCAGCTGCCGGAGGCCAGTACAGGCTTCTTGGCTGGTCGGGGGGCGTGGACGAGCGACGGCGGCTGACCGAACAGTTCACGATGCCGCTAGACACAGTCCACGCGGCCCGGGTCATCCTACTCCCGCGACCCGCAAGGGGGGTCGAACCCTGTCCTTCCGCAAACCATCTGTTGGAAGGCCTGTCGGCCGCCGCGCCGTCGGCAGGGAGCCTTCGGTGGCTTCCTCAGTCGGAAGAGACCCTGGGCGCGAGGAAGTACGCCATCTTGGCGCCTTGGTCGTTCAGCTTCAGCATCAGGCGGACGGGCTTCTTGGTGGAGTACTCCAACTCGACCGTGTCTACGACCCCGCCCAGGGCCTTCAGAATCCCCGAGATGTAGTCGGTGGAATAGGTCGCCTTGCTCTCGGCGCTGGACTGCAGTTCGAGTACATCGGCGTCGTTCTTCGCGAGCGATATCTCGGCCTTCCCGACGTCGCTCTTGCCTGAAAAGGTCAGCTTGTCGCTCGTCGCAGCGAGCGTAATCTGGTCGGAGACGACGGAAACGTCGCCCAAGACTTTCTCCAAAATCGTCTTCGTCAGGGTCATCTTCGTGTCGAATTCGAGCTTAGGGAGCGGGGCTGACGCAGCAGTGCTCTCTATCAGGTGTATGTTGAAGTCGCGCTTGTAGCCGTTGGTGAACTTTATCATGATACTGTCGTCCTCCCCTGAAGAGATTTCCACGCTGTCCTTGCTCTCGGCTCGTCCGATGGTTCGGACTAGGTCTTCGACGCGGACGGAGAAACGGAAAGGCTTGTCGCACTCGTAGGCAGCCCACGCTGAGACCGGCCACGTGAGGTCGACCAGGGCGACGTGCGACGGATCCATGGCCCTAAAGGTGATCCCTTCGGAGTTCGCATCGAACGTAGCCTCCTCGACGAGTGTCTTGACAGCTGCCGCCACGGCCCGCCATTCAACAGAGCTGGATGTCCTTGCTAGAAACAAGGTGTGCTGGGTTCCTTCATCCGGGTCAATCGGGGTCAGATAATAAGCGTTGGCGAGGCGAAGTCGAAGCAGGGACGGGCCCCCCGAAACTAAGTGGCCTGGTTTGGGGTGGCTGCTCGGCTTCTTTCTTGGCGAGAGAGCGAGGAGCCGAGCCAAGCTTAAATGCATGAGCGGAACCGGGGCAAATCCGACCCAGTGAGAAAATGAAGTTCCCCAAAGAGATGAGCACCTACTGCCGGTGGTGCAAGCATCATACCAGCCACTCCGTGGCCCTCTACAAGCGAGGGAAGGAGCGCGCAGGGTCCTGGGGTGCAAGGAGGCAGGCAGGCAGGAAGCGCGGCTATGGTGGCCAGAAATTCCCAGAGCTTATCCGTACAGCAAAGACTACCAAGAAGGCCACCCTCCGTTTGAAGTGCAAGGAGTGCAGCCGCGAGAGCATGCGCGATGGCATCAGGCTGAGGAAGGCGGAGATTGCTGCATGAAGCGCGATAGGGAGCCGATACCCAAGACCAGGAGCGCATTTCTGCTCGTCAAGTGCCCCGACTGCAATGAGGAGAGGATACTCTTCACGAATTCAGCGAAGGACGTCGGGTGCCGGGGGTGCGGGAGGAAGCTCGCCGAGAGCAAGGGCGGCAAGTCTGTGGTCCTGGCGACAGTGGTCAAGCGCCTGGGCTAAACCGAAAAATACCACCCGGGGGCGGCAGATGAAGACATGAGCGAAGATAGATCACTTCCTGACTCCGGTGAGATTGTCGTCTGCACCGTCAGAGAGATCACGTCGCACGGGATCTATGTCAACCTGGACCAATACGACGGGACCAATGGATTCCTGCACGTCTCCGAGATATCCACCGGCTGGGTGAGGAACATCGACAGGGTGGCCAAAGTCTCCCAGAAGCTCATCCTGAAGGTCGTCAGGGTGAACAGGGCGCGCAGAGAGATCGACCTTTCGCTCAGGCAGGTGACAAACGAAGAGAGGCGTCAGAAGGTAATCGAATGGAAACGGGAGGAGAGGGCGCTCACGATCATCGACGCCGTGAGCAAGAAACTCGGGCTGGACGATGCTCATGTGAGGGAGATGAGGCAGAGGCTCGAAGGAGAATTCGGTACCCTGTATGCTTCGCTGGAGGCAGCTGCACGGAAGGGAGCCGAGGGGCTCTCGTCGGCCGGGCTGACAGAGAAAGAAACTGAGGCCATAGCTGAAATCGCCGGGGAGAAGATCGTCCCCCCCAGGTATGAGGTTGGGGCCCTGGTGGAGGTTTCCTCGAGGTCCGCGGAAGGGATAGAGCAGGTGAAGAAGACGCTCCTGGCTGCCGCGTCTGTTCCTTCTGCCGAGGTGCGTATCACCTACGCAGGCGCCCCCCACTATAGGGTCAGGATAACAGCCGACGACTACAAACAGGCTGAGAAAGCTATGGATGCGGTCCTTGACAAGATCAAGGGCGGCGTTGGGAAGCACGACGCGTTCAGCTTCAAGCGAGAGATATCGAGAAAGTATGGCGGCTCGTCTTGAAGAGCCTGATGCTGAAATGCGCCCAGTGCGGCAGGTATACGCTCGCTGAAACCTGCCCCGGCTGCCAGTCCAAGACCGTCACCGTCCACCCCGCCCGCTACTCGCCCGACGACCGGTACGCGAGATACCGGAGCCCCCTCGCCTACGAAGGCAAGTAGCCGTCGCCTTCGGAGTCCTGTGGCAGCTTCAGACGCCTGTGTGCCCTAGTTCATTCCGACCTCTTGGTGTCGTAGTACCAAGCCAGGTCAGGCGGAAGCCGAGCGCTGAGTGGACTCAGGAAGTGTAGTTACCTGGGACAACCTGGTAGACCAGAACCGTGTTGAAGCACTGGAGCGAGGTGTCGCCTGGGCACTGGTTGCCAGCCGAGGTCCCCGAAATCCCCTGCTGGGCAAGAGAGAAGCTGGGAGAGATGTAAGCGAGCCTGAACGGCCCCGTGCTGTTGGACGGATAGGTGAGAGTCCCCGGATATGCGAACGCCTGATACGGCGGCGCGCCGTTACTCGCCTGCTGGTACGTGGAAGAGTACGAGCAGTAGAACAGATTGGAGCAGACCGTGCCGGTGTTCGACGACGAGGGGACGAGCCACCCTGCATACCTGAACGGCAGGAGCTGGCCGAAGAGTGTGTTCTGTGCGGCGTAGGGGGTCAGGTTGAAGTCATCGGCACCCAGGCACGGCGCAGCTCCGGCCGTGGGGCACTCCAAGTATGTAGATTCATTCAGCCCGCCGATGCGTATGAACCACTGCTTCTTGCTCTCGTCCCCGCCGCCCGCCGTGTATCCGCCTCCGCTCGGGACCTGCAGCACGTAGTAATACGAGGTGCCAGTGGTCGACGACGAGACAGGCACTATGCTGCCGGTTACGAAGATAGCTACGTAGGTCGGCCTACCTTCGGTCATGCTCTGGGCCATGGCGGCTGCCTGCGTGGCGTTGGACATGAGCATCTGGCCCACCTCGGCGATCCTAGAACTGTTGAGCGTGGCGTTGTCGATCAGGGTGGTCCTGTTGCCCATTACGGTAATCCAGTATCCATAGTCCCACCAGGCGATTATGACCGAGTTGGTCGGGGTATTCTGTCTCATCCACTGGAGCGTGTCTATCCAGTCAGGGAACCCGCCGCGGGAGTATATGGTCGCCCCGTTCGTGATGCTCACCCCTGCGTCAGCCGGGCTGTTGTCGCAGAAGAGCTGGCCGCTGGAAGTGCACTGGACGGGGTTGGGAATCCAGTAGGTGCCAGCCGGGAGGACGAGCAGCGCTATCACCGCTATGGAGAAGACGACTTTCATCTCGTTGCGAGAAGTCGGCACTTGCTTCTTCTTGACCAGGGCCGTGGTACTTGGCTTCACCAGCGCGAATGCGAGCTCGGCGAAGCCGATGCCTCCCAATATCCCCAGTGCGAGGGACGAATAGACCAGCAGACGAGAAAAAGACGCTGAGAAGTAGAGGCCCGTCAGGCCGAACACGAGGGCGTAGATCATCGGGATGCCTCTGCGCTTGAAGGCCACCAAGGCCCCAACCATCGCGAAGGACATCAGGATCGCGTAAGACGTGAAGTAGTCGGCTCCCGTAGGCATCGCCTGCTCTGCGACGGACTTCACGAGCTCGTCTGCTGCAGAAGTACCTGACGCGACCACCCATGGAGCCAGCACGGTCAGATATCTCAGCGTCAGAGAGCCCACCAGGCCGAAGCTCAGCAGGGCAAGTCCGCCTAGTGCAAAGCCGAACAGGAGCTTGAAGAGAGTCGGCCTGAACTCCGTGGGCTTCGCCCAGGTCTTGACCCACTGGGATACCAAGAAGAACACGGTCCCTCCTATTATCGCGAGGCCCACCGGGTCAGTTATGATGTGAACCCCAGGGAATGGGAAGATGGCGCTCATGAACAGGGTAGCCGATGTGAAGACTACTATCGCAGGCGAATAACCACTCAGCTCGATGTTGAGGAACGGAAGGACGAGGAAGACGAGGCCGAACGCGGCGGTGAAGTAATTCCCTCCGCCCCATGCGGTGTTGCCATAGCCCAGCAAGATTCCGCCCGCCAGAGCCCGCAGGACCTTACCTCTTGCAGGCCTCTCCTTTTCGAAGGCCGTGAGCATCAGATAGCTGGCCGCGACAAAGAGCATGATTGTGAAGGGCTCGGACTTGTACCACCCGAGGTTCCCTCTTTCTATGAGAGGGGGAGAGACTGCGAAGACCAGGGCGGCGAACATCCCTGCCGCATCACCCGCTATCTTCCTAACCACGAAGTAGAACAGGACCGCTGTGATGGCGCCGAAGAACACCGGCAGGACGATTAGGAGGTCGTAGAGCGATATCGGCACTCCGAAGACATCGTGGACCAGCAGGTAGATCACCGCCCCGCCGATCTGGAGGCCGTCCTGAGAGGTCGCGGCCACATTCCGTCCGGTGGGGAACCAGGTCTGGATGTCGTGCCAGAAGAAGTACCCCTGTAGATTGTGACAACTTGTGAGGACGGTCGGGCCGCATCCGGCCGGGTTGGCGAAGAAGGCCGCATACAGCCCCTGCGTGTGGGCAAGATTCACGATGTGCTGGGCGGCATAGTAGTCGTAGTAGGGGTCGAACTCGTTCAGGTAGAAGCCGTACTTCGCTGCGTAGGACCTCATCAAGATGGCGATGGAGAAGACGATGGCGAGCGCCATAGACAGCATCACTGACCGGCGCGTCAGCGATGGCCGCCTGACAGAGGACCGTAGGGTGTCGAGTACGCCCAAGTCTGGGCGCCGAGTTTCTCCGGGCTATTTTAACCGTGCTCTTTCCGGGCTACTTCTGGAGCAGAGTTTCCAGGTAGGCCGAATAGGCTTTCGCATCGAGAAGAGACCTGCGCTCGGCCGACAGGCTCGACGGTTCGACCACCATCAGCCACCCTTCCCCGTAGGGGGACTTGTTGATCAGTTCTGGGTGAGAGTCGAGCTCGGCGTTGACCATCACCACCTTCCCTGAGATGGGCGCGTAGACCTCGGACACTGCCTTGATGGATTCGACTGTCCCCATCGACTTCTCCTGCTTGACCGCGTCGTTGACCTTCGGGGATACGACGTAGACCACGTCGTTGAGCGTCTTCGCGGCATAGTCGGTAATCCCAATCCGTACTACCTTCCCTTCCTCTTTGGCCCACTCGTGGCCTTTCGTGTACATCAGGTCGTCTGGAATGTGATAGCCCTTGGTCTCCATGGAGCCGGCGCCCTTCCCTGCGGCTAATTACCCTTCTGCCTCTTCCATCCGTATAGCTGCTCGTCATAGAACGGGGGTTTGATGACGGTCCCGGGTTGGCTGGTTCCCCTGACAATGACGCCTACCTTGGAGCCGGGCTCGGAGACGGGACGCGTCAGATAGCCGAGCGCGATTCCCTTCCGAAGGATGGGGGAGAAGGTGCCGCTGGTGATTGTGCCGGCCGTGCCGGCGTCGCCGACGACCTCGAAGCCGTGGCGTGGGATGCCAGAGTCCAGCACCAGGCCCCTCCTTACCCTGGATGGAGGATGGAGGGCTGACGCGGACAGCGCCTCTGACCCGACGAAGTCCCTTTTCCCGGCGGAGATCACCCAGGCGAGGTCCGCCTCGAAAGGGTTGGTTCCCTGGTCTATGTCTGAACCGTGCAGGGGGAAGCCCGCTTCGAGCCTGAGGGAGTCCCTGGCGCCGAGACCGCAGGGCGTCGAAGTCTCTGCCAGTTTGTCCCACACCCTCATCGCCCCCTCGGGGCGGTCTTTGGTCGAGTTGTAGATGGTCACTTCGAAGCCGTCTTCGCCTGTGTATCCCGTCCTCGAAACAAGCCCCTCCTCGCCCGCCACCTTGGCTTCGGCGCACCTGAACCTCTTGAGCAGGCCGAGGTCCAGGTCGGTCAGCCTCTGGAGAGACGCGAGGGCCTGGGGGCCCTGCACGGCGATCATGGCGGTCGAGCCCGTCTCGTCGGCGACCTCGAGGCCCTCGGGGGCGTGGGCGAGCATGTGTCCCATGTCAGTCCCCGCGTTGGCCGCGTTGACTACCACCATGTACTTGTCGTCGCCGAGCTTCTCTATGATCAGGTCGTCGATTATCCCTCCCTTCTCGTTCAGGAGGAGCGTGTAGAACGCCTTCCCAGAGGGCTGGGCCTTTACCGCGGTGGGAACAAGGCCCTCCAGGAACCCTGTGGCCTTCGGGCCCTGGACGCGGAACCTCCCCATGTGCGAGACGTCGAAGATCCCCGAGGCGTTTCTGACTGCCATGTGCTCCTCGGCCGTTGTGGTATACCAGAGAGGCATCTCATAGCCGGCGAACTCAGTGAGTTTCGAGTGGGCCGAATGATAGCCGAAGAGCTGGGTTGTCCTGGGCACAACCCCGAACAGGCTTGACTCTATTTAAGTGGGCCACGCACTGGCAGACATCGTTGCTCACGCTCCGTCCGGTGCGGGTCCCTCCGAAGGGCCCCAGGTTCGACCTCGTCGCGCTCATAGAAGACAAGGTCGGCGACGAGCTAAGAGACGGCGACGTGCTGGTCATCTCGAGCAAGTTCGTGGCCATGTCCGAGGGGAGGGTGGTCAGTCTAAGGAGTGTGAAGGCCGGCGCGAAGGCGATTGCCCTGGCGGCGGAGCACCGCATGGACCCGAGGCTATGCGAGCTGGTCCTCCGCGAGTC
>JBJKSN010000092.1:0-7395 GCA_046703945.1 Nitrososphaerales archaeon
GCAGATCACCCTGTCCTCGGTGAACATGACGTCCTTGATCTTCATGTTGAGGAGCTCCCCCGGCCTCGGGCCCACCTCGTCGGCGAGCGCCACCGCCCCCTTCACCATGGTCCACCCTGCCGCCTGGATCATCGAGTTCACCTCCTCCTCCGTGAGCAGGTCAGAAGGGAGGAACCTCTGGTTCGCCTTCATCCCGCTGTTGAGGTCGTCCACTTCGGGCGGGTAGCGGTGCTTCCTCCTCCAGTTGTTGTAATCCTCGGGCGGGGCCTTGAGCCACTGGTAGAACCTCTTCATGATGGTCACGTAGTCGCTCTTGGTGTGGGGCCTGTACTCCTCGGACTCGTTGATCCAGATGCTGAGCCTCTCCAGGTCCTCCTTCGTCGCCCCCGCCAGCCCCCTGTCGGAACTGGTCAGGACGGGGAGCATCACGGCCATCTTCTTGAGATGAAAGACGTACTTCGCGACCCGGCCGGTGGAGATCCGCTGGGCCCTGAGGACAACGCTGAACCTCTCCATCAGCTGCTTGTCCCTCTCCCCGAAGGCGGTCGAGTTGGCGACCAGGACCAGCGCTTGTTCCAGCCGCTTCGAGTACTCGTGGATGTCCTTCATCGTGGGATAGGCAGTGCGCCCCATAAAAGGCGGGAGCTTTTTGCCCCGAAGAGAACTGTACTGTGGATGTACGTGCGGTCGCTGGGATTTGGACCCAGGTTACCAGCTTGGAGGGCTGATGTCCTAGACCAGACTGTCCTCTCAGAGAGAACTGGACGACGACCGCACGACAGGGCGAGTGCCACCATGAGTTTTTAATCCTTGAACCGGGCCTTCGCTTTCTCTATCTCGTACACCACCCTGGCGGCGACCACGTGGGCCTCCAGGGGCCTGGGGTGGATCCTCACCAGCTCGTCGATGGCTCCCATGGTCTCCCGGGAAAAGTGCCCGCGGGGGAACCCTCCTACGACCACCGCCGGCGCCTTCCGCGCCACGGCCTCCGCCGCGAGCCATTCGGCGCTCCCCTGGCTCCCCAGGACCGACAGCCCGAAGACCCTGTCTGGGCGCAGCTCCCTGACGAGCTCCTTCATCCCCCGGGCCTCCGCCTTCACCAGCCCGCCCCCGGGCGCCCCCGCGAGCGCCTCTTCCATCAGCCCCCTGAACCTGATGTAGTTCTTCGGCACCCTGGTCTTCTCGGCGACCTCCACGGCCATCCCGGCGGCAGTGTGTATCCACACCTTCACCTCCCCGTCCAGATACAACGGCGTCCCCGTCACGCTGAGCAGGACGGCGTGCACTAGGTCGGGCCTCCCCCTCTTCTCCCCCTCCCTCAGGCCGGCCATGGCCGAGTGGTGGAAGCTCCTGTCGAGCAGCATCTCCCCCGGCTCCTTCCCCCTGCGCCTGGCGTCGGCCGCCACGGCTGGCTTCCTCCAGATCTCCCTGGGGACCAGCTCCAGGGCCGCCTCGGCCAGGATGAAGCTCAGCAACCCCTCCGCGCTCCGGGGCGCACGGTTAAGACCTTCTGCGCCCCACGGCGGCTGTGAAGCGGCGCGGAGCGAAGGAGGAGGCGACCACGGTGGTCAAGGCTCTCACAGAGTCAGCGGTCGCCCTGTCCCACACGAATCCGGCCATGGCCAGGGCCCAGGCGGCCCTCGCCCGGAAGGTGAAGCTCAGGTTCAACGTCCGCCTGGAGCCGCACCTCCGCTCCTTCACGTGCCACGGGTGCAAAGGCCTCCTGGTGCCGGGGGTCAACGCCAGGGTCCGCCTGGGCCACGGGAAACAGACCATGGTCAGGGTGACCTGCCTCGACTGCGGCCACGTAAATCGGAAAGTGGTGAAGGAAGCTTAAATACCGTCCAGCAGGGCTCGAAATTCACCGCGTGAAACGTTATGGTTAGTGCCAACGACGTCCCGTCAGGAAAGCTCATCTCCGCCCTAGCGGAGCAGATGAAGTCAGTCCCGTCCGTCCAGGAGCCCGACTGGGCTAAG
This sequence comes from Nitrososphaerales archaeon, assembly GCA_046703945.1. GTDB lineage: Archaea > Thermoproteota > Nitrososphaeria > Nitrososphaerales > Gagatemarchaeaceae > UBA183. Next base: position 1,978 of record JBJKSN010000092.1, read on the forward strand.
TTCGTCAAGACAGGCTCCCACGCCGAGCGCCCTCCCACCAGCCCCGACTGGTGGTTCGCCAGAGCAGCCTCTCTGCTGCGCAAGGTCTACCTCCACGGTCCCGTGGGGCTGAGCGACCTCGAGCGGGCCTACGGCGGGACCAAGGCTCTGCACTACTTCCCCAAGCACCACAGGGACGCCGGCGGCTCCTCCATCAGGCTCATCCTGAAGCAGCTGGAGCAGGCCGAGCTGGTCTCCAAGACCCCCAAGGGGAGGGTCCTCACCTCCAAGGGTCGAGCCATGCTCGACAAGGCGAGCAACGAGCTCTTCACGGCGCTAAGCAAGGAGAACAAGGCCCTCGAGAGGTACGCATAGCATGTCCGAGCAGAAGCAGCCCGACAAAGAAGCCGCAGACCGGAAGATGATGAGGGACGCCGCCCTGAGGATGGCCCTGACCTCCGACGCAAGGCAGCGCCTGGCCAACGTGAAGATGGTTAGGCCCGACCTCGCAGGCTCCATCGAGGAGTACGTCATCCAGCTGGCCTCGTCCGGGAAGCTCAGGAAGCCCATAGACGACGAGCAGGTCAAGCAGATGCTCGGCGCGCTGCAAGAGAAGAAGCGGGAGATCAAGATAAGGAGGATTTGAGTTGGCACGAGTGAAGGACACCTCGAAGAAGAACAGGCTCACGAAGGCCGGGAAGCAGGCACGCTCGGTCCCCACCTGGGTGATAGTCAAGACCAACCGCAAGGTCCGGTCGAACCCCAAGCGGAGGTACTGGAGGCAGCGCAAGCTGAAGCTCAGGTGACCATGAATGTCTGAAGAGAGGATGGAGGAGCTGACGCGGACCTACGTCGTCCCCCTGGGCGTGGTATACGAGGCGCCCCCCTACAGGAGGGCGAAGAAGGCGATAGCGGTCATAAGGGAGTTCGCGACCCGCCACATGAAGGCCAACCAGGTGAGCATAGACTCGGAGGTCAACGAGCTGATCTGGGCCAGGGGCATCAAGCACCCTCCGCGGCGCCTCGCCCTCGAGATGGAGAGGGACGAGGACGGCGTGGTCAAGGTCAGCCTGCCAGAGTCAGACAAAGTGTGACCCGATGGGTCTCCACCTGATGGACATCTACCGGAGCCCCAACATCGGGATTTTCCTGAGGGCCAACGACAGGTTCCTTCTCGTCCCCAAGGGCCTCGCCCAGACCAAATCCGACAGGCTCTGCGAGAACCTCCATGTCTCGGCCGTCCCCTCTTCCATCGGGGAGTCCAGGCTCCTGGGGGCGCTCAGCTTCATGAACGGCAACGGCGTCCTGGTCTCCAGGCTTGCGGAAGACTTTGAGATCAAGGAGATCCGGGACGGCACGGGGCTCAACGTCTCCCGCCTCGACTCAAAGCTCACCGCCGTGGGCAACCTGGTCGTGGCCAACGACAAGAGGGCCTTCGCCTCCCCCGCCCTGGACTCCAGGGCGCTGTCCCAGATCAGGGACGTGCTGGGGACCGAGGTGGAGCAGGGCCCCATAGGCGAGTATTACCAGGTGGGTTCGCTGGCGGTTGCCACCAACCGCGGAGCCGCCGTGTATCCGGGGCTGGACGAGGCTGACGTCGCCCGCCTGGGCTCGGCGCTGGGGGTCAACGCCTATCCGTCGTCAGTCAACGGCGGAGTCCCGTACGTCGCTTCGGGCCTGGTGGCCAACTCAGGCAACGCCGTGGCGGGGACCCAGACGACCGGGCCTGAGCTTGTGTTTATAACGCGGGCGCTGAGCGTTTGACACTGCTGAATTGAGCGAACAGTCCACGGCCGAAGAAGCCGTCAACAACCTCGTGGTGCAGATAAGGGACCTCGAAGGGACCTACAACGAGCACTCGGCAAGGCAGAACCTCCTCGAACGGGCGATGCTCGAGGGGCGGGCCGCCCTGGACGCCATAAAGGGCCTGGCCGGCCAGGGCTCCGGCGAAGTGCTCACCCAGGTAGGAGGAGGGGTCATGCTCAGGTCTGCCCCGCCGGAGACAGACAGGGTCCTGGTTAGCATAGGCGCCAACGTGGTGGTCGAGAAGTCCAAGGACGAGGCGGTGGCCATCCTGGAAGAGCGAGGGAGAGAGATCGAGAAGACCCTCGTCACGCTGGTGAACCAGAGGAACGAGATAGCGCAGAGGCTGAACTCCGACAGGGAGATACTGAACAGCCTCATGGCCCGAAGCCAGCAGGGTTAGCCCCTTGTTCGACCGGCTGAAGCAGGCATTCTCATCGATCACCAGCGCGGTAAAGGAGAAGGAGCTCAGCGGCCAGGACCTCGACAAAGCCGTCTTCGACTTCCAGATCGCCCTGATCGAGAGCGACGTGGCCCAGACCGTCGCCGAGGCCCTCACGGCCGAGGTCGAGAAGAGCCTGGCAGGGACCAAGGTCGAGCGCGCGGTCGACACGGCGGAGGTGGTCGGGGAGAGGCTCAACGCCTCCCTGGAGGCCGCCTTCGCAAAGGCGGGGTCGGTCGACATAGTGGCCAACATCCGGGAGAAGGCGAAGGCAGGCGCTCCCTACGTCATCCTGTTCCTGGGGATCAACGGCACCGGGAAGACGACGACCGTGGCCAAGTTCGCCAACTTCCTGAAGAAGAGCGGTCTCTCCGTGGTCTGCGCGGCCGGGGACACCCACAGGCCCGGCGCCATAGAGCAGCTATCCGAGCACGCCGAGAGGCTGTCCCTCAAGGTCGTCTCGCAGCGCTACGGAGCCGACCCGGCGGCGGTGGGGAGGGACGGCGTCCTCTACGCGAAGGCGCACCACGTCGACTGCCTCCTGATCGACACGGCCGGGAGGATGCAGACCAACCAGAACCTGATGGAGGAGATGGCGAAGATAGGCAGGGTGGTGAAGCCAGACTTCCGCATCTTCGTGGCCGACGCGCTGACCGGGAACGACGCCGTCTCGCAGGCCCAGCTCTTCAACCAGCACGTCGGCTTCGACGGCGCCATCCTGACCAAGGCCGACGCCGACGTCAGGGGAGGGGCAGCCCTGTCGATAGTCTACACCACAGGCAAGCCCGTCCTCTTCCTCGGAGTGGGGCAGGGGTACGACGACCTGACCCCCTTCGACTCCAAGGCGTTCCTGGGCTCGTTGATGGCCTAGTCGGACCCGAAGGAGTCCCTGGGGTACGTCCCCTTGGCCTCCCGCGCCTTCTCCCTGACGACATCCACTGTGACGAAGGGCTCATCCCTGCTCGTCGAGCCTAGGACAGCGCCGTCGGGGTCCACGGCCCACCCCCCGCCGCCGAACTTCGCCTCCCCCCGCCCTCCCCTCCTGTTCGACGAGAGGCAGTAGGCGCCGGAGACGACGGCCGCGGCCCTGCCGCCGGCCAGCCACTTGTCCACGCTCAGCCCCGTCGCCCTGGGCACCAGGATCATGTCCGCCCCCTCCTTCCCGTAGCCCCTCGCGTTCCACACCGACCAGAGGTCGCTGCAGATGAGGAACCCCGCCCTCCAGCCGCGGACCCCGAAGGTGGAGACCTTCCTCCCTCCTCTGCTGTACCACGAGGCCTCGTAGAACCCGGGCTGGTCCGGGAGGTAGCGCTTCCTGTGGCGCCCGGCCACCCCGCCTCCGGAGCTCCAGACGAACCCTTCGTTGAACCTCCTGCCGCCTGCTTCGACCGGCCTCGACCCGGCCACCAGGGCCGCGCCCAGCTCAGGGAGCCTCTCCATCCAGCGCGCGTGCTCCTCCATGGAGCCGTCCCAGACGCCGCGGCTGAACCTGGGCTCGGCGAATATCCACCGGGCGAACGGCATCTCCGGGAGGAGGACCAGCCCGCTGGCCTCGCGCCTCGCGTGGGCCCCGAGCCGCTCCCACCACCCCTCGAACTCCGACCTTTCGTCCGGCATCTCGCAGACGGTCACCCTCATGGCCCCGCCCCTCGGCGCCCCGTCAGTCGGCGTCTCCGCCCAGCCTCCTTTGCTCCTCGCCGACCAGCTCGGTCATCGCCTCGAACGCCCTGCTGGCGTCCTTCATCCCGACCACCATGATGGTGTCCGTGTAGCAGCTGACCGTGTCCTCTACGTTGACCTTCTTCCTGAACAGCTGGTTGTAGAGGGTGCTGACGCACCCCGGGGTGGCGACGATCTCCTCGGGGCTGTGGACCGTTATGGCCGCCCCCTCCTCCCCCTCGTCCAGTATCTCGGCGCTCCCCAGGGCCCTCTTCACCATCCGGTGGAGCCTCTGGTCGAAGATTAGAGTGATGGAGGAGAGCGACTCAGACACCTGGATGAAGTCCTCGTGGTGCGCCGAGAGGAGCGTCCCCACGACCTGGAGGGTCCTCTTGGTCTTCTCCACGGATATCCTGGAGACGTGGGTCCTGACGTTGACCACGCTCCCGGCGATCACCCGGCTCACCTTCGGCGGGGCCGGAGAGTAGGCGCCCCGGAGCCTCTTGAGGGCTGTCGCCACTCCCACTTCGCTCACCCCCCTGGGCGCCTTCCCTGTCCTTGCCGCGACCCTGGGGGCCAGCATCCTGGCGAGGGCGCTGAGGTTCACGTAGTCCCTGGCCAGGGCGTCCTGGACCGAGAGGTCTGCGTCCACCTCGTCCCTGACCGCCTTCATCACCGAGGCACCCTTGGCCAGTTTCGGGTCATGTTTGACCAAGACGTCACTTTCCTGTCCAAAATCTATAAAAGCATTATTCGGGCCGTCCGTTCGTAAGTTTGCGCCGAACCGTCGCCCTCGCATTTTCCGGCGGACTTGACACCTCGGTGTGCGTCAAGTGGCTCCAGGAGAAGTACGACGCCGACGTCGTGACCGTCACCCTGGACCTAGGCCAGAAGGACGACCTGAGAGAGGTAGAAGAGCGCTCCAGGCAGATCGGCGCAAGGAACCACTACACCATAGACGCCAGGGAGGAGTTCGTCCGCGACTACGTCTTCCCTTCGGTGAAGGCCAACGCCCTCTACGAGGGGAAGTATCCGCTCGCCACGGCCCTCGGCCGGCCCCTCATCGGGAAGAAGCTCGTCGAAGTGGCCGAGAAGGAAGGGGCGACGGCCGTCGCGCACGGCTGCACCGGCAAGGGCAACGACCAGGTGAGGATCGACGTCACCGTGAGGGCGATGAACCCCTCCATGCAGGTCATAGCCCCGGTCCGCGAGTGGAACATGAGCAGGGACGAGGAGATAGCCTACGCCCAGGAGCGCGGCCTCCCAGTCAAGCCCTCAAAGTCAATCTTCAGCGTCGACCAGAACATCTGGGGGAGGTCCGTGGAGAGCGGCCCCCTGGAGAACCCCGGGACCGAGCCCCCCGAAGAGGCCTTCGAGTGGACCGCTTCCCCGGAGGAGGCACCGGACGAGCCAGGATACCTCGACATCACCTTCCAGGAAGGGGTCCCCGCCAGGGTGAACGGAAGGTCCATGGAGCCGCTGGAGCTGGTCACCTTCCTCAACGAGTTCGCCGGGTCCCACGGGGTCGGCAGGAT
>JBJKSN010000093.1:0-7308 GCA_046703945.1 Nitrososphaerales archaeon
GAACCTGACCAGGTCAGCTTCGACCCCCTGCGACAGGTCGAGCCTCTTGTCGTGGGTTATCAGCCTTGGGAGCTTAACCGAGAACACGAAATTCTCCGGCGTGTATCTCGCCCAGCCGAGCACCATCCCCTTCGAGGGGAAGGCGTAGAAGGTGGAGTCGATCTCCACCGTGCCGTAGAGCTTGGAGTAGTAGGAGAGCTTGTTGACCGACGAGTTCGGGTAGAAGACGCCGTTCCACTCGTTGTAAGACCAGCCGGACGTGCCCAGGAGGAGGTCACTCAACCGGTCCGGCTGCTGCGCCGTTCTCGATTTAAGTCTGGGGCCCCGTCCCTAGAGGACAGGCATCCAGCCTGGCCTCGCCGACCAGCTGGCCACGGCGTCGTGCGAGTGGATCGACTCGAAACACCTCCCGCTTATGAACAGGGCATTCGGGAACCTGTTGACGCACTCCCTGACGATGTCCTCTGCGAACTTCGGGTTGGCCTGGGCCTCCAGGATCTTCTTCGCTTCATCCAGCCTCTTCATGTGCTCTATGGGAAATGCGGAGAAGCACTCCGTGATCCTTCCCAGCACGCTCATGGAGTTGAGAGGCTTGTCGCTCTTCAAGAAGACCGTCAGCCGAGCCCTCTGCATGTGCCCGACGCCTATCATCTTCTTCGAGCATGGGCATGCCGTCATCCCATCCACCACGTATCTGTAGGTCACCGAGCCTCGCTGGGTGGCCCTCATGGTGACCTTCGCGAACTGGTCGTCGTAGGGGAGCTCGAAACTTGCAGTGACGCTAGACCCAGGCTGGGTCCGATTCACCTCTTTGCAGATCCACCGGAGCCACTGTTCCACCCCCCTGGGCTTCCTGCTGTTGGCCGCCTTCACCAGCCGGCTCATGTGGACCCCCCTGTGGAGGCCGGTCGAAGTCTGGATGGCGAGTTCGACGGGCATGGAGAAGCTGCCTGAGCTGCCGATCACCCTGAGGTTGGCAATGCCGGCGTCCACCGGCAATTGGGACATCTCCGCCTGCACGTCAGCCGTCGCATCGATGTAGTCTAGGGCATCGGCCGCTCGCCCTTGCCGCCTCAAGGAATACCCGAACCCCCTACCACTCCTTAAGTAACTTTTCCTCAGCGCGGGTCCAGGGGGTCCTCGACTCCTGCCTTCTGGAATGACGCCCTCCTGGCGAGGCACCCGGCACAGCCCCAGCAGTGTCTCCTCCCGTCTCTGTGGCAGCTCCACGTGAGCTCGAGGGGGACCGCTCTGGACTCCGCCGCCTCGACCACCTGCGACTTTGTCATCTGTTGGAGGGGGCGGAGGATTCTGAGTCTGCTCCTCTTCAGGATCGGGGACCCGGCGTGGAACGCCTTCTCCAGGGAGGCGAAGAACGCCTGGCTCACGTCCGCGAAGACGGCCATGTCGTCCTTGTTGTGGCCTCCCACGATCGCCGACGCCGCGACCTCTTCGGCGTAGGAGGCAGCGAAAGAGTAGAACACGCTGTTCCTTAGCGGGATGTATGTAGGCGGGAGCCCGCCGAAGCTGGCCCCTGAGATGTCTGCGGCTTCTCTGAGGTCGGGGACCCTGACGAGCCGATGCTCTTCAACGCCCAGTCTGGACGCCATCGCTCTCGCTGCCCTGACCTCGCTGGACGCTATGCCGTGATACTCGAAGGTGATGGCCTTGACCCTGTATGACTCCCTGGCCACCTGCAGCGCGGTGGCCGAGTCTATCCCGCCCGAGAGGAGCACTATCGCTTCTTTCGTGCCGATGACGCACCGTCCTGGTGGATCTTCGCCAGGATGTGGCTGCCCTTGTTCAGCCCTTCGTAGACGTAGACTCCCACAGAGGTCACGTTCTGAGGCATCTTGGAGGAGATCCTGGACAGAACTTCCTTTGCGAGGTTCTCGACGGTCGCCTCCCCGTCCAGCAGCACCGTGGTGCCCTTCGGGGCTCGTATGGCGAACTCTCCGTGGACCGTGTCGAACCTGAGCGAGACGCTCCTCCTGTCTACGGATGTCACATACCTCCCGTGGACGAACAGCTTATGGTCTAGGCCCCTCACGGCCTCCCGGACTATCTGCTTCGCGACCCCGAAGTCCACCACCATCCCTTCGATTGGCCTCCCGGTCACCTCGACCAGGACGCTGGACGTGTGGCCGTGCATCACGGAACACTTCTCCGTCTTCGGGAGTATGTGGGCGTAGTCGAAGTTGAAGGACGGGTCGTCAAGGAATATGGTCTGGACCCTGCCTTCTTCGCCCAGGCCGAGGACCCTGATGCCGTGGTCGGACCGGTCGCTTCTCAGAGAGTCTCTTTGGATAACGACGCAGCTCTTCCCCCTGAGTAGGGCCATCTCTCTCTTGCTCAACTCAGGTTCAACGAACACCCAGGTGCCGTTGACCTGGAAATCCGCATTGAGGCCATGGACGCCAGGGACAGCCACGTTCTCCTTGAGCCCGATCCCCAGCGAGCCAAGTAGGTCGGCCACCAGCTGGTGGGTGCTCGTCCGCGTCTGCGTCCCCCCCGTCCTGTAGCTCCTCTGGTAGGAGCCCTTGTCCAGGTTCCTCAGCCTGGGTGCCAGCCTGGAAAGGAGCTGCTCGGTGGACACGTTGAGAGTGGGGGAACTGCTTGGTTTATACCATTTCCGTTCAAGGGGGCGGGTAGTGCGGCCTTGATCCAGTGGTTAGGATAGTGGCTTCCCAAGCCACTCGCCCGGGTTCGAATCCCGGAGGCCGCACCATCAATTGCTCGAGACCCTCTCGCAGTGGACGTTCCACGTTGGTGTAGTCGGGACCTAAGGGAACAGTCCTACCGGCCGTGAGTGCGCAGTCTAGCCGAAACTCAGTTCTGCGATGTCAATCAGTCCCATGACGTCTCAAGGGTAGTCAGCAGTCATAGTCTTCTTGGACCAGGGGGTCGGAACGTGGCACGGCTACTCTTTGATCGCCTTCAGCGCTTCAATCGCCTCAGCGATGTGCCGTCTTGGCCTGAACTGCGACGAGAACACGTGCCTCACGACCCCATTCTTGTCTATGACGAACGTGACCCTCCCGGGGATGGGGCCCATGGACTTCGCACCGTACTCCGCTCTGACCTTCCCTCCTATGTCTGCGAGCAGCGGGAACCTGGCCCCGCACTCCTTCGCGAACCCTCCATGGCTCTCGGCTGAGTCGGAGCTTATGCCGATCACTTCTGCTCCCATGTCGAGGATGCCGTCATAGCTCTCGCTGAAAGCCCTGGTCTCCTGCGTGCACCCCATAGTGAAGTCTTTTGGATAGAAGTAGAGGACGACGTTCTTCGTACCAACGAAGTCATGCAGCGAGACCGTCCGCCCTCCCTGTGCCGGGAGTGTGAAATCCGGCGCCTTGTCCCCGACCTTCGGGCCGCCCATGCCCTTCAGGTCCCGTCTGTGATCTTTCTCAGCGTAATCGACCCGTTCCGGATGTCTAGGTCATAGACTTCATTTACATCGAGCCTGATGCCGAGCATGTCGTACTCTGACTCGGTCAGGGTCATTATGACCTTGGAGAACCCCACCTCTCTCATCTGGGGCATCAGTCCCATGGACTGCAACTGTGACACCATCCCCTGGACGACCCTTGCCTCGTCGTTTGCAGGGAACATCTCCGGCCTGCGAGCGTCTCTGACCTCCACCAGCTCGATCTGTTTGGCGGGAAGCCCTGTCAGAGGATCTGTCACGCCGCTGATCCGGTTCACCTTCACCTTGCCCATTTGGCAAGTCTCTCGCCGTCGCTGGTATAAACTCAGCGCCGGTCGTTTGCGCCAGGTTTGCTCAGTGAAAACGGGCTATTGCTGGGTGTCCGGTCCAGGCTCGGCCTGGGTCTCCTCAGGGTCCCCCGTCTGTGCCTCCGCCTGCGGCTCCTCCTGAGCTTCGGCCGGAGGCTCCTCCTGAGGCTGCTGTTCGCCGCCCTCGCTCGGCTGGTTCGCCATTATGGCTTCGACGTCCTCCGGCGAGAGGATCCTCGCCATCGAGAGGTTAACCAGAGAGTTGGCGGACGCGTCCCCTGACATCCTTCCGATCCTCCCCCTGAGCTGTCGCCACTTCAGCTTCGTGTTTCCGCTCTTGGAGGTGTAGATGATGCCGAGCACGTCCCTCGCGTTGATGAAGGTTATGTCCCTGATCTTCTTGAGGTCGACCTTGTCGACCGCCTCTACGTAGATGGAGCCCTGGTCTCCCTGCTTCTCTGGGAAGACCTCGGGGTCTCTCAGATAAGACTCTGGGATGAAACTCCTGCAAGTGCTGCTGACAAGAAACCGTCTGAACCCCTCCAGATTGCAGGTGAGATCAAGCTCAACCACCCGACTTCGCCTGAGCCCGCGGCGCGTTTCAGAGGTTATAAATTGATTCCCGACGCACCGGTAAGTATCTCCCGCGCAGGGTGTGGGTTCTCGTACTCAAGATCCTCGACATGTGTCGGTTCAGAAGGCTAAATCCGGTCATCACCCACGACCTCAACGGACCAGGCTCAACATTAAAGCGTTCCAGCCATCTTTCGCGCCGCGTTGCGTTTTCTCATCAGGCTCAGAGGGAGGGTCCCTCAGGCGGACCTGCTAGGGTCGTGTCGGGCTCTAGCCAGGGAGCTCGGGGTGGAGGCCAGGAACCCGAAGTGGACCTCCTATGGCGCCCTGGAGCTTGACATATTCGCGCCTGGCCGCCCAGACTTCGAGCTCTTCGTGGCCGCTCTGGGGCCTCTGGCAGAGCCCGAGTTCACGCACGACCTGAACGTCGCACCGGCCTTCAGGCCCGAGGGCGAGCTCTTCTCCGAGGCCAGGGCCCTGTTCAACTCCGAACGATACTGGGAGTGCCACGAGGTCCTCGAAGGGGTCTGGCGGAAGAGGGAAGGGGACGGCAAGGCCTTCCTCCAGGGTATGATCCTCGTCTGTGCCGCCTTCGTCCACCACCAGAAGGGTGAGGACCCTGTGGCTCTGGGAGTCCTGGAGAGGGGAGTCCGGCTGCTGGGTCCCTCGACGCTTTCCCATGGGCCCTCCTGGGTCGAGAATCTGCAGGCGAACTCCGAGGAGGTGCTGAAAGGGCGACGGTTCTTCCGCTTCGAGGTCTAGCCGAACACGGGCAGGTTCATCGGGTTCGCCTGCTCCTTCAGCTGCTCCCCGCGCCTAAGGGCCAGGATGTTGAAGATCAGGCACACGAGCGAGAGGACGACCAGTCCCGCCCAGGCCTCTCCTCCGTATTGCCCTGCCCAGTTGTAGAGTGTGATGGCGGCGACGGCGGCAGAGAGGGCGCCGCCGACCATGAAAGCGCTCCGGAAGCCTATGTAGCAGACAGGGGCAGCCAGGATGAGAAAGACCCCCAGGACAGGTACGGCTGCCTGCAGGGCCGGTACCGGGCATCCCCCTGAGGGGCACATGTACGACTGGCCGAAGCCCCAGCCTACTACCGCGGCGCCTGCCCCGGTCAAGAGGTTGATGACGGCCGAAGCCCTCTGCGCCAGCGTCATCCTACTTCGCCATCGTCAGCTTGTAGTGTCCCGCTTCGATGTTCTTGTTCATGTTGTCCTTCACAAGGTAGAGCCTGTGGATGGGGCTCCCCGTGTCAGGTGAGAGCGAGTAGTCCTCTCCGACAACGAACTCCTGGACTTTGCCGTCCCTGCAGGCGTGGGTAATCTTCTTCCCTGGCTTGACACCGAGGGAGTTCATGTAAACGTCCTTCAGGGTGGTGCACGTCAACACGGCCCACTCCTCGTCGTCTGGGATCGACTCGAACCCCACGCTCGCCTTCAGCGGCTCGTCGTACCTCTTGTCGTCGCAGAACAGCTTCTTGCAGCTCCTGCACCGCCAAACGTCCACTACCCCCTGCAGGTAGTTGTCTCGGTTGACGTTGACCATCCCTATGAAGACTATCTCGTGCTCATGTGGTTCAGCCATGTCCTTAGCCGCCCCCGGCCCCCGCCCTTTTCTCCATTGCGGCGTCGTACAAGGGAATCAGCTCGAGGATCAGCCTGTCCACGCGCATCCTCCTCTCGTTCATCTCCTTCACCATCGCTTCCCTCCATGTCCTGTAATGGTTCGCGATTCCGAGCCTCGGGTGGACGGGGACTATCCTCATCCCGTCCCCGGAGACGATGGCCATCCCCCTCTCCAGGAGCGTCGCAGCCTCCCCCTTCCGGGATAACGGGACCTGCCCCTCCTCAAGGAGCGTGAGGTACAGCGACGCTTCGTCCCGAGACAGGCCGGCGTCCGCGCCGAGCCGCTGGATGACTCCTTCCTCGTCTCTCGGGCCCTGTCTCTTGCTCAATGCTTGGTGGTCCCGGGCGAGTTCCACAGGAACTCGAAGTAATCCTTTGCGAAGCTGGCCAGCCCGTGGTGCGACGCCCAGATGGCAAGGGGGAGGCCGCCCTGCTCGCCCGCTCCTAGCAGGAGGACCACCTCGCGCGAGTCAGACACGAGCCCTCCGCCATACATGGTCTTCCGCGTCCTGAGCTCAGAGTGCTTGGCCAGCTGGCCTGCGGCTTCCCTTGGCAGGTCCGGGGAGGTCAGGATGAGGCACTTCACGCCCTTCTCCTTCAGCGTCGCGAGCAGCGGCTCGATCCTGTCCGTGAAAGGGGCGAGCTGAGCAGGCAGGGCGATGAGCAGCTCCGCCCTGCAGTTGAGCAGGAGGTTCTTCACCCTGGAGAGAATCTCGTTCGTCCCTCTCATGATCCAGATGTCGGGCTTCTCCTGCTCCCCCCTGCTGACGTATATCCCCATCAGCTCGTCCAGGGCGATCTGCTCTCTCTCCTTCCTCTCGGTCTCCTGGCGCGACCTCAGCTCCTCCAGGGCCGTGTCTGGCGGCTTTGCGGTGTAGACCGTCGGCCTGCTCTTCTGTTCCTCCACCCAGCCGTGCCTGTGGAGGGACTCGAGCGCGTCGTACACCTTGGAATATGGTATCCTCGCTTCCCTGCTCACGTCGCTCGCGGTCATCGTCCCCCCCTTCAGGAGGGCGACGTAGGCCTTCACCTCGCTCCCGGTCAGCCCGAGCCCCTCAAGGGACGAGGTGGCGCGTTCGCTCAGGGTCATCGGTCGGCCCAGCAACTGACGCAGTTTTAACTTTTCACCCTATGGAAAGTTAAAATGCTTATATCCGTTAGGCCGGGGAGACTCGTCAGCGAACCTACTATGGCTCAAATCGCTGACGTCAGCCTAGAACTCAAGAAGGAAGTCTCCAAGGGGAACTTCATCCGCCAAACGCAGTCTATCTGTCCTGACTGCAACCGGATACTGCCCGCGATCGTCTTCGAGCGGGAAAGCAAGGTCTGGATGACCAAGACCTGCCCGGAGCACGGTGAGACCGAAGAGCTCTAC
>JBJKSN010000094.1:0-6851 GCA_046703945.1 Nitrososphaerales archaeon
CAACTGCATTTATACCCAGAAACCCGGCTGCGCCGCCGTTGCCCGCCATCGAGGTGAGCGGACTGAAGAAGAGATACGGGGACGTCCAGGCGGTGGACGGGACTTCGTTCTCAGTCGAGGAGGGGGAGGTCTTCTCTCTGCTGGGACCCAACGGGGCAGGCAAGACGACCACCATCGAGATTCTCGAGGGGCTCAGGGAGAAGGACGGAGGGACCGCCAGCGTGTTGGGGCTCGACCCCTGGAAGTCGGGCTACGAGCTGCACAAGGAGATAGGAGTGATTCCCCAGGGGTTCAAGTTCCTGGACTACCCCACCCCCAGAGAGGCCATCTCGTACTACGGGGCGCTATTCGGGAAGAAGATAGACCCAGACGAGCTGCTGAGGAGGGTGATCCTCGAAGACGCTTCCAACATATGGTTTCAAAACCTCTCTGGTGGGCAGAAGCAGAAGCTAGGGATGGCGCTCTCCCTGGTCAACGACCCCCAGGTGGTGTTCCTGGACGAGCCGACGACCGGGCTCGACCCCCAGGCGCGCAGAGCGGTCTGGGAGGTCGTCAGGAAGCTGAAGGACGAGGGGAGGACCGTGATGCTCACCACCCACTATCTAGAGGAGGCCGAGGAGCTGGCAGACAGGGTGGCGATAATGAAACACGGCAAGATTGTGGCCATGGGGACCACCGCGGAGATAGAGTCCAGGTTCGGGACAGGGCAGCGGATGGTGGTGAAGGCTGGCGAGGACCTGCTGAGGTACCTCAGGGAGAACACCAGGCTGCAGGTGGGCGGAGGCCGCGGCGAGGTCACCATATCCTTGGTGGAGAAGACAGACGCCCTGGCGGCGCTCGGGGCCATAGAAGAGTCGGGCGCGAAGTGGGAAGACCTCATGGTCAGGAGGGACAGCCTGGAGGACGTCTTCCTGAAGCTGGTAGGCGAGGGCGCGGCCGGAGAGAAGGGGGCCGAGTGATGGGATTCAGCCTGAGCAGGATGCTCTCGGACCTGAAGATCTATGGCAGGTCGAACCTCAGGAGCCGGGAGGGATTCTTCTTCACGCTGATCTTCCCCATCATACTCATCCTGCTCTTTGGGGCGATATTCTCTGGAGGGGGCGTCGGCCAGTCCACGGTCTACGTGCAGAACCACGACTCGGGGCCCGTGGGGGCCGCCTTCATCTCCGCCCTGAACAGCACGTCGAACTACTGCGCCAATGGCGGCGGTGCAGGGCTCTGCCTGAGGCTGGTCCCCGCCGACCAGAACTTCTCGCAGTATCTCTCTTCGAAGTCGGCTTCGGACGGGATAGTCATCCCTGCCAACTTCAGCCTCGCGTTCGAGTCTGGACAGAAGGTGAATGTGACCGTCTTCGGCAACCCGTCGTCGACCACCAGCGCCGTGGTCTCCGGGATAGTCGCCGAGGTGGTCAACGGGTTCAACCTCCAGGGCGCCAGCGGAGTGCACCAGGTGGGGATAGCCACGCGCACGGCCGTGTCATCGAGCTACAAGTACATCGACTTCCTCGTCCCGGGCCTCATAGGCTTCGCCGCCCTGACCAGCCCCATGTTCGCCATGGTGAACATCAGCTCCACCTACAGGCGCGACAAGGTCTTCAAGCTCCTGTCGCTGACGCCGCTCACCAAGACCGAGTGGCTGCTGTCGAAGATAATCTGGTACATCGGCACCACCGTGGTCTCGTTCATACTCATGACCGCGGTCGGAGTCTACGCCTTCGGCGCCCACATTGCTCTGAACTGGGGGATAGGCATGTTCCTGCTGCTGGGGCCGTTCTTCTTCGTCTCCCTGGGGATGCTGGTGGGGACCGTCTCCAACAGCCCCGAGGCGGCATCGGTCGTAGGCAACCTCGTCACGTTCCCCATGATGTTCCTCTCGGGGACTTTCTTCCCCGTGAGTTCGATGCCCAAGTATCTCCAGGGCATAGCCCACATCCTCCCCCTCTACTACATGATCGACGGGCTCAACGAGGTCATGATCTACGGGAACTTCAGAGCCGCATACCTCGACATGGCTTTGCTCCTGGCCATCTCCGTGGTGGTCTTCGCCCTGGCGGTGAAGTTCTTCCGCTGGCGCGAAGACTGACCCGGCCAGTGTCAGCCCAGGTAGACGAGCGGGTGCCTGGCAAGCTCCTCGTCGAGCTTCATGAATGTCGAGACGGTCCCGACGTCGAACCATTCCTTCTCGGTGTAGAAGGCACCCACCCTTCCACCTCTGCGGATTATCTCTGGTACGAAGTCGGTCATGAGGTCGGGTCTCTTCCGGCCCGCCAGCTTCTCCATCAGCGCCATGCCGACCGGGCCGACGATCATGGGACCGGTGGTCACCGTCAGGTCCAGCCTCGGCTTCTCCCGGAATGAGGTGACCATCCCCTCACTCACCTCGGCAACTCCCACCGGGAGGGCATAGCCCCTGTCGAGGACCAGGGTGACGTCCGCCTTGGTCCTGCGGTGGGTTTCGAGGAGAGGGGTCACTTCAAGGTCGGTCAGGATGTCCCCGTAGTAGATCAGGAGCTCGTCGCAGCGTATCGCGCCGTCTCGCAGCGCGTTCGCCACAGCGTTCAGGCTCCCTTTGAGGCCCTTCTGGTCCTCGGAGTAGGAGAGCTTCACCCCGTGCTGCGAGCCGTCGCCGAAGTACCTTCTGATGTCGTCTGACCTGTAGCCCGTGAGCAGGGCGACGTTGGTGATGCCATGGCGCTTCATCACAGCTATGGTGTAGGCGAGGAGCGGGAGCTTCTTTGGTCCGATGGGAATCATGACCTTCTGGAAGTAGTCGGTGAGAGGTTTCAGCCGCTCACCCCTTCCGCCGCACAGGATGGCGGCCTGGGTGGTGTGACGCATGGCGGTCCCCGCGGGGCTTTCGGTATAAACCGTTGGCCGTGGGGGCCGCGGCCGTCAGCGTGGGGGGGAGCGAGGACGTCACTCAGCCGGCCGTCCTCGACCCGGCGGACTTGTCGCTATCTCCCTAGCATCTGCGGGAAGGGAGGCTCGTCCGTCGGGCTCACGTCAAGGGTCCCGGTCCGGCCGGCCCTGTTGACTTCCAGCTTCACCTTGCCCCCCGCGGACGACTTGGAGATGGCAACAAGGAGGTCTTTCGTCTGCTTCACCGTTGCGCCGTCGGCCCCTACGATTACGTCGCCGCTCCTCACCCCTGCCTGGTAGGCTGGGCTTCTGCGGACAACGTCCGCGACGAGGAAGCCCCGGTCGGCTTGGAGGTTGTATCTCCGAGCCAGCTGGGGTGTCACGTCGACCCCCGTGATTCCGATCCAGCGCCGGCTGACCCTGCCGCTGTCGAGTATCTCTTTGGCGATCTTCTTCACCGTGTTGATCGGGATGGCGAACCCCATCCCCTGGGCATAGGGGATCATCATCGTTGTCATCCCTATGATCCGGCCCTCCAGGTCAGCCAGCGGCCCGCCGCTGTTGCCAGGGTTGACGGCCGCGTCGGTCTGGAGGAGTCCCTCGAATATGAAGTCGGTCCCTGGCAGCGGCCTCCCCTTCGCGCTGAGCACGCCCATCGAGACGGTAGGGCCCCCGGGGAGCCCCAGGGCGTTGCCTATGGCGAGGACGAACTGACCGACCCTCACCGTCTCGGAGTCCCCCAGGTCGGCCGCGGGGAGGTCCTTGGCCTCCACCCTGATGACCGCCACGTCCGTGGCCTCGTCGGAGCCGACCACTTCCCCGGTGAAGGTGCGGCCGTCCTTGAGGCTGATGTGGACCTGGCTTGCCCCGTCTATGACGTGGTTGTTGGTGACTATGAGCCCGCTCCCGTCCAGTACGATCCCCGACCCCTGCCCCTCGAGCGGGACCAGCCCGAAGTGTCTCCGCTCCAGCCTCATGCTGGATACTCCTACGATGCTTTCGCTGACCTTCTCGACCGCTTCGGTCACCTGGTTCTCGAGCCCTGAAAGTGCCATGGTCAGCACCAGCACGCAGCCCCCTATTGTTGAGTGGTTTCGGGCGCATGTCGCTCACACCCCGGCGCGGCCCAGACGGACAGCTCGGAACGCTTCCCCCTGGCGGTGAGCGCCCAGCTATGTTTTAAAGCAAGGCGTCCACTGTTGACGATGGCTATGGTCAGCATCACGAAGTCGGAACAGCTGGACCGGAAAGTCCTGAACTCGTGCGCGGTCGTGCACCAGACCTGGAACGAGATCACCAGGACCTGGACCCTGCCCACCATCCACATGCTGGGCCAGATAGAGCCCACCAGGTTCAACGAGCTGAAGCGTCACATAGGCGGGATAAGCGCCTCGTCGCTCGCCGAGCGCCTCTCCCAGCTGGAGAAGTTCGGCGTTGTGCAGAGGAAGGTCTACGCCGAGGAGAAGCCCAAGATCGAATATTCCCTCACCGTGAAGGGGCACGAGATATACAAGATTCTCCTCGAGCTGGCTTCGTGGTCGAAGCGCTGGGCGGGCAAAGAGCCGAACAGCAGAGAGTTTCTGGTCCCGCAGTGAGAAGGGACCCGCCTGGCGTCGTCGCGACCGTGCCCCGCAGACTGCCATGGGCCTTGAGACGGCCCCGCGTTGACTTTGTCCCCCGACACCCGTATTAACTGGGGAGGAGGCTCTGGCCTCATGGAGAAGTTCACAGTCAACCCCGTCGAAGTGATGAAGCGATACAGGACGATAGCCGTGGTAGGCGCCTCGAAGAACCCTGAGAAGGAGGCGTTCACAGTCCCGGCATACCTCCAGGCGCAGGGTTACACCATCGTCCCAGTCAACCCCACCGCCGACGCGGTGAACGGGAACAAGGCGTACCCGACCCTCGCCGACATCCCCAGAGAGGTGGCCGAGAAGGTGGAGGTGGTGGACGTGTTCAGGCCCTCGGAGGAGTTCCCAGAGGTCGCAAGGCAGGTGGCGGAGATGAAGAGGAACACCGGACGGCCCCTCGTCTTCTGGGGGCAGCTCGGCCTGGAGAACGAGGAGGCGAAGAAGATCCTGTCTGACGCCAAGATAGACTACGTGATGGACAAGTGCATGAGGGTGGAGCATCGGGTCATGGTCGGGTGGAAATGACAGACCCGCGCACTCTCCGGACTTCTGGCTAGGGGGACCTTCTCCCGATGTGGCAGAGGCACGCCCTGCCCGCGACGACTGGCCGCTCCGCATGGAAATACCTTATCCGAAGCTCGGATAGGAGGCACGGAACTTGCCGCTCGCGCACAAGTACATCTGATTTGTTGCGACTGACATTCTTGAACGCGTGGCGCGCTTCTAGCTAGAGCGTCTTCGTCCCGAAACGCTCCAGGCGCGGCTCACCCATAGACCTTGCCGCGCTGTCGGACTCTGAGCACCAGGGCATCGGACCCGGTCAGGGCGTAGACTACCCTGTAGTCGCCGACTCTGAGCTTGAACAGTCCCGCGAATTCGCCGTGGAGCGGTTCCCCGCCCCTCGCGTCAACCTCCAGGACCTCGGAAATATGTCGCAGCACTCGTTCCCTGTCCTTCAGGGGAATCTTCTTCAGGTCGTGAGAAACGGACGCCTTGTAGAGGACCTTACCGGTCAATCTTGACCAGTTCTTTCTCGGAGACGATGCGATCGTCCTTGTCGTTCAGCCTGTGAAGGGCGACCAGGTAGTCTTCGTACTCCTCGAGGTATTCCCTCAGAGCCTTTGTCACGATGTACGTCTTCGGACGGTCGAGGGACTTCGCTAGCTCGTCCAGGCGCTTCGCCACGTCTTCCGGGAGCCTCACCGACACCGCTTCGCTCATTGCATGTGATACAATGCATGCATGTATTTATCGCTTTGGCAGTTCGGCTATGAAGGTCGGCGGTTGGCCGAGTGAGTTCATCTCCCTTCCGAGGGTCGGTTGGTCCCCCGGGCGTCCAAAGTCCACGACCCTGGTCCCATGAGCAGGAATATATCCAGCAGCCGTGCAGTTGGAACATGAGACGGGAGAGAAGAGCACTTGTGGCAGTCGCAGCGGTCGCACTCTGCGCCTTCTTCTTTCTCGCGCCAGTGGTCTATGCGTACTCTCTGGGCAGTGGTATCTACCACTCTGGTGGTCCCAATCCAAAGACGCCTGTCTATGAGTCGCTTTCTTGCGAGATAGCCGATTTCGGCACCCTCTATTCTCCCAGATATGGAGTCGCATTCGCTTGCAACCTCGGCGCGACAGACTGGCCCATCCCAGCATGAGCGCGCTATCACATCCTCGCGCCTTGGAGGCACCCTCCAGAACCAAACCCCTTCTGACGACGCAGAGAGTCAGCATGCGCGTGCTGCCAACCAGTCGCCCCCAAACCAAGACCTGTGCCAATGGTCTGTGTTGGCCAAGCGCGACTGGGGCCACGAACACTTTGGTGGTCGCCAGTCGCCTCTCATGAGAAGACCTTATCCGAAGCTCGGGTAAGAGACCCGAAACTTGCCGCTCGCGTACAAGCACGTCGTCCTCATCAACACCACCATCGGCGCCTTCATGGCGATACTAGACTCCAACATAGTCCTCATAGCCCTCCCTACGATAACCAAGGACCTCCACGCGACACCCCTCGAAGCGGTCTGGATCATAATGGGGTACGTGCTGGTGACCGCGTCCCTCCTGATGACCTTCGGCAGGCTCTCGGACATATTCGGGAGGGTGAAGCTCTACAACCTCGGCTTCGCCCTCTTCACGGTCGGCTCCGCCCTGTGCAGCCTAGCGCCGAACGGGATGTCTCTGGTGGCGTTCAGGCTTCTGCAGGGGTCCGGGGGCGCGCTGATATTCTCCAACGCCGCAGCCCTGCTCACCGATGCCTTCCCCGCGACAGAGCGCGGGAGGGCCCTCGGCATCAACCAGGTGGCGGGGACCGTGGGTTCGGTCCTGGGCCTGGCGCTGGGAGGGATACTCGCCGGCTCCTTCCTGGGCTGG
>JBJKSN010000095.1:0-4563 GCA_046703945.1 Nitrososphaerales archaeon
GGGGAGGAACAGCACGCACGCCTGGGAGGCCGAATATGAGAAGACCGAGGTCTTCCAGATGCGCTGCAGCTGACCCGAGGCCTACAAACTAACCGCGAGACCAACAAACATACACACTTTTCCTTAAACTTCCGCCGCGCCGTCACACCCCTCGCTGCCATTGGCCAACGAAGAGTTGCTGTTCCTCAACAAGCTCCTCAAGGAGATCGAAGACCTCAAGCAGGGGCTCGACCCCGCGATCCTGTCGGGGTGGTACCAGAAGGTGGCGAGCGACGCCAGGGCCGACGCCCCCGGATACCTGACGGACTCGATAGACGTGATCCAGGACCCCATCCTTCCTATGAAGTTCGAGTTCAAGACGTCGAGGCGCGCCATCAGGCACGTCATGGGCGCCATCGAACGCAACCTCGACGCCATGCCCCTGGCCACCAGGCTCTACTTCCAGAAGGTGGAAGAGCTGATCCAGGCGGAGTCCCTGCGCTAGACCAGCCCCAGGCGCTTCGCGAGCTGCATCGGCTCGGGCCTGAAGAGGTCCGGTTCCATCTCCACGACCTCCTTGGCCACCCCCGGCTCGTACTCCATCATCCCCAGCACGTCCCGGTCCATGTCGACCCCCGGGGCGAGCTCGGTGAGCTCCAGGCCGGTGGGGGTGAGCCTGAACACCGCCCTCTCGGTGACGTAGAGGACTTCTTTGCCGAACTTCAGCGCCTGCCTGCCGCTGAAGAAATTCTTGTAGACCCGCCGCACGAACTTCTTCACTTCGCCGTCCTTGGCTATCTTCAGCTTCCCTCCCTCGACTGTTATCTTCGGCCCGCGGGCGGTGAACGCCCCGGCGAAGCAGATGCGCGGAGAGCCCCCGGCTATGACCGGGAACCCGCCCGGGCCATAGATCCTCCCTGGGAGTGTCGAGGGGTTGACGTCCCCGTTCCTGCCGACCTGGAGGAACCCCAGGGAAGCCGCGTCTATTATCCCGCCCTCGAAGTTGGAGAACATGTCGGGCATGGTGGACAGGGCGAAGGGGCCCACCGCCGCCCCGAAGTCCACGCCGGGGAGCGCCATCCCTCCCCACTGCCCTGACTCCACCACGGTCACTATGCGCTCCTCGACCCCCTCGGCGATGGAGAGCCCCGACACCAGCGCAGGGATCCCTATCCCGAGGTTCACGATGTACGGCGCCCCTTTCCTCTTCGCCGCCTCGGCCAGCTCGACCAGCACCCGTCTGGCTATCACCAGTTCCACCGGGTCCATGGGGCCCTGCTCCAGCTTCGGGGTCGGCTTCCCGCTCGAGCCGAATGCTGGGTCATAGACCGTCGAACCGACCTGCCAGTGGTAGGCGTTCGGTGAGACCACCACCATGTCCACCAGGGGCCCCGGGACCTCCACCGATCTGGGATGGGCGTCCCCCCTGTTCAGGTTCCTGACCTGGGCTATCACAAGCCCCGGCCTGGGGTGGGCCTTGGTCGCCTGGGCGATGCTGAGGACGGTCCCGCGGATGGCCTCGTCCTCCATGGTCAGGTTTGCCCTCCTGTCGGCCGTGGACGCCCTGACCAGGGCGACGTCCGGCTTGGGGGCCTCGTAAAGCAGGTAGTCCTGGCCTCCCACCGATATCCTGCTCACCTTGCAGGTGTCCCTGGCGGAAGCCAGCCTGTTGACCCGGCCTCCGCCCTTGCGGGGGTCGATGACTGTGTCTATGCCTATCTTGCTAATCACCCCCGGCCTCCCCGAGGCGACCTCCCTGAACCAGTAGGCGGCCACCCCCATGGGCCAGCTGTATGCCTCCACCAGGTTGTCCTTGACCAGCCTCTGGAGCCAGGGAGAGAAGCCGAAGAAGGGGACTGAGATGCCGCGGACGAACTCTTTGTCCCTCCTCTGGGAGAGGTCCTTGGCTACGACGTCGAGGCCTCTGTCGGGGATGGCCGGAAGCGCGTCGGTGATGAGGAAGAGGTCCCGCGGGTGCCCCGTCTTCCTGTACAGCCTGTGGAGCTCCAGTATCAGGTACTCTGGGGTGTTGGCCATGTTGAACCCGGAGATGGCCACCACACTCCCGTCCTTCACCTCCGAGACAGCGTCGGAGACCGAGCAGACCACGCCGGCCCTGCGTCCCTGGTCCCTGGCGACGCCGCCGGTCTGAGGCACCATCGCGCCCCCTACGCTGGTCCTTCCCTCGGGCCCCGGGCGGTCAAGGCTGCTAGCCCTTCGCCCGCGCCAGGGAGTATACGATGATCAGGAACCCCACCGCCTGGCAGTAGGCCTGCACAGTGATAACGGTCCCCAGGTCCTTGGTCCCGAAGTTGTAGATGACCCCGGCCACCAGCGCGCCCAGCGTCACGAAGGCGAAGCCGACAGCGAGCAGCAGCATCGCCTGGCTCTTGGTCTTCCCGTACGCCTTCCCCGCGTAGTAGACGACGACGCCGCCGAAGATGAGGATTAGGGCTTGCGCTACGTCGAGGTAGACAAAGTCCATTCTAGTCAGTGTCACCTCCCGTCCGCTTTAAAGCCTTGAAGTCAATTCTCACCGCTGGCAATCACTCCGTCTCCCTCATGGTCAGCCAGAGGCGCTTCAGCTTGTCGGCCACGTCTTCGTTGATCACCGCGTCCACCTTCATCACCCCGCCTGTGAAGGAGACGTTCAGCGCCCTGTAGGCGCTCCTGAGGAGCTCGTACTTCTTCCCGTCCGGCGTGACTATGATCCGCTCGACCACCAGTATCTGGGCGTCGAGGAGCTCGTGGACCCGCCTGTAGCAGGTGCTCAGAGGTATGTCGTTCTCTTTGCTGATGTCCTCGACGGACTTGCTCCGGGGGATGGCCGACAGCATGATCTTGCGCGAGTATTCATCGGCGAGCCCGCGGACCAGCGCCTGGACTCGGGACGGGTCGGTGATCTCCAAGCCTTGTGAATTAGGACAGCATCGTATTTGAGTTTAATCGGAAACCCGCGCTCGGAGAAAAATTGGAGGGAAGCAGGGCTCAGTCTGTCCTGCTTCGAATGAGGTAACCCAGGCCGCCCAGGAGCGCGCCGATGGCCGCCAGGAGTATCAGGCCCCCGATGGGGTCTGTGAGGTGGCCGAGTATCTGGACGTGGATCTGCTCTGATGTGAGGCCCTCGCCTCCGCCGGAGACTGACGTGGCTGCCCATCCCGCGAGGTAGCCTCCCCACATCATCAGGAACATGGAACCTGCCACGCCCACGTTCATGAAGATGATGTGCCCCCAGGCGAGGATGTTGGTGAGCCCCTTGTAGGGCTTGCCCTGTATCCCTTCGATGTAGAGGTAGAATATGGCTGTGACGGCCATGGCTACGACTCCCACTACCAGGAAGGAGATGTACCCGGTGAAGAACCAGGTCCCCGCGCCGTTGGCTGCGATGACCTTGGCTGGGGAGAAGTAGTCTGGGTTCCCTGTGAGGTATTGGAGCGGGTCGAGGGTGAGCACGGTGGCTACCACCGCGAAGAACCCTTCGATCACCGCGGCCCAGATGAACCTGCCGGCCCACTTGCTCTTGATTGCGAGCTTCGGTGTCGTGTTTTCCATGAACAGCGCGACATGTCAGGTGCTTATAATATGCTAAGACGTTTTTCGTAGGTGAAAATCAGTTTGGGGACTTCAGAGTGCGCAGGCTTCATGCGGTCCCTGACGGTCATTCGATGCCTCAGTCGTTAGGTCGAGTGACTCCCTGGCCCGGTTTCTCAATGATGGGAATTGTGAGGACGCGTTAAATAGTGAGGGAGGCGTACGCGGAACCTAGGCCATGGTAAGCAACGGAAAGGAGTTTCAGAAGGTGGTCGTCGCCTTCGACGGCTCGGGCGACTCCGTCAGGGCAGTGCAGGCCGCGTGTTCGATCGCGTCGAAGTACGGGTCTGAGATAGCTGTGGTCCATGTATACAGCTCCCCGGCGATGGTCTTCGCGGGCGGTCCGGGGATGCCCATACCCAACTTCAGCGAGCTGGAGGACGCGGCCAAGGCGGCAGGCGCGGCCATACTCGCCAGGGGGGTCGAGGCAGCCACGAAGGCGGGGGCCAAGGCGAGAGGAGAGCTGATACAGGCTCCTTCCGTGGTGGAGGCGCTGGTGGGTTTCGCCACGGACCAGAACGCGGACCTCATAGTCGTCGGGACCAGGGGGATGACGGGCTTCAAGAAGCTGATCACGGGGAGCGTCGCCTCCGGGCTGGTCGCCCACTCCCACTGTCCGGTCCTCGTGGTGAGGTGAGAAGATGATCTACGTCAAGGACATAATGGCCAGGAGGGTCAGGACCATAGACGCAGGCGCCTCCATCAGAGACGCGGCCAAGGCCATGGCGAAGTGGGAGATCGGCGCCCTGGTGATCACCAGAGGGAGGTCCAAGCCGGTCGGAATCATCAGCGAGGGAGACTTCTCGAGGAGCGTCGCCAAGGGGCTATCCTCCGGAGCCACGGTAGCTTCACTGAAGAAGAAGAGCCTGGTCACGGTCTCTCCGGCGGAGAAGGTGGAGGTGGCGGCGAGAATCATGTCGGAAGCCGGCATCAAGAAGCTCCCGGTGATGGAGAACCACAAGCTCGTCGGCATCGTGACCCAGACGGACATCG
>JBJKSN010000096.1:0-8060 GCA_046703945.1 Nitrososphaerales archaeon
CGAAGAGGCCTACCCAGACGAGGACCGGCTCTCCGGCAAGACCATCGCCGAGTACGCGGCGAAGCTCGCAGCCGAGGACAAGGACGCCTACGGCCGGGCGTTTTCAGCCATGCTGAAGGCAGGGTTCAAGCCTGAGAACTACACCGAGGAGTTCGAAAAGGTAAAGGCCGCGATAGCGGGGGCGGGCAAGTAATGTCGTATCCGAGGCGCGACCGCCAGGAAGAGGAGCAGGTCTGGGTCCCGCGGACCAAGCTCGGCATGCTGGTGAACGAAGGGAAGATCACCACCCTGGACGAGATATTCAAGAGCGGCCAGAGGGTCCGCGAAGCGGAGATAGTCAAGAAGCTCCTCCCCGACCTGAGGAACGAGGTCGTGGGGGTGAGCGTTGTGCAGAAGCAGACCGACGCCGGGGAGCTCACGCGGTTCTTGGCCATAGTCGCCGTCGGCAACGGGGGCGGCTGGTTCGGGGTGGGCAAGGGAAAGGCCATGCAGACCAGAGAGGCCATCGAGAAGGCCACCACCGCGGCCCTGTTGAACATCATCCCGGTCAAGCTCGGGTGCGGCTCCTGGGAGTGCAGGGATGGGAGGCCTCACTCAGTCCCCTACAGGATCCGAGGGAAGGCCGGGAGCGTTTCTGTGGAGATAATGCCTGCCCCGAGGGCGCTGGGTCTGGTCGCCGGGCCTGCACTGAAGAACCTCCTCCAACTCGCAGGGGTTAAGGACGCCTGGGTGAGGACCTTCGGTTCGACCAACACCATGTCGTCGCTCGCCAACGCTGTCTACGACGCATTCAGGGAGTCCTACGGGCTCAACGTATAGGTGGATGGAACATGGGTCTAATCTTGGTCGTAAACCTCCACGGGCAGATCAACAGCTCGGCGCCCGTCAGGAAAGCCCTCAACGAGCTCTGGGTGGCGAGGAAGTTCTCAGCCTCGGTGGTCCCCGACGACCCCGTGACCGTGGGGATGCTGAGGCTCTGCAAAGACTACACCGCCTGGGTTCCCCTGGAAGCCGGGCTCCTGACCGACCTGCTCTCGAAGAAGGGCATGGCAAGCACTGTCAGGCCGCTGGACAAGGCGGCGCTGAAGCAGCTGGGGTTCGGCGACTACAAGGAGCTGGCCGCCAAGATGCTGAAAGACCAGCAGAGGCTCTCCGCGGTGCCAGGGGTCGTCCCCTACTTCCGCCTCGCACCCCCCAAGGGAGGGTTCAAGCGCTCCCTCCGGAGGCAGTTCACAGAGAAGGGAGAGCTAGGCAGCAACCCGAAGCTGGAAGAGATCGTGAGGAGGATGTTCTGACATGCCGACGAGGGCGCGGAAGGGGAGGAGGTACAGGGGGATGAGGACCCACGGCTACGGCCAGATAGGCCAGCACCGCCACTCGGGGAAGCAGGGAGGCCACGGCAACGCCGGCCTCCACAAGCACAAGTGGAGCTGGCTCGTCATCAACGACCCCGACCACTTCGGCCGGGACCCGTTCAGGCCCCCGGGATACGTCCGTCCGTCAAGGTGGGTGAACGTGGGCCAGCTCGACGACCTCGCCAAGGGCGGGAAGTCGCTGGACCTGGCGGCCATGGGCGTGGAGAAGCTCCTGGGCTCCGGAGACGTCGGCGGGGCGTACGAGGTGAAGGTCGCGGCCTTCACCAAGAAGGCTCAGGCTAAAATAGAGGCCGCGGGCGGAAAGATACTGGCTAAGGAGTAACCCCCGACCAAATGGCATCGCTGCGAGACTTCATCAAGAGCGTAGGCACGGTTCTCCCAGAGATACCCAAGCCCGAGCGGAAGCCGTCCCTCAACGAGCGCTTCATCTGGACGGGCATCGCCCTGATCGCCTACCTGGTGATGGCGACCACCCCGCTGTACGGGATCGCAGGCTCCGGGGCCTCCAACAACCCAAGCACCTTCCTCAGGGTCGTCTTCGCCTCGGCCCAGGGGACCCTCATGCAGCTCGGCATAGGTCCCATAGTCACCGCCGGGCTCATCCTCCAGCTCCTCGTGGGCAGCGACATCATCAGGCTCGACATGAGCGACACCGCTGACAGGGCCATCTTCGGCTCAGCCACCAAGCTCCTCACCATCATCGTGATAGTGGGCGAGTCCATGGCTTACATCGTAGGGGGGGCCCTCGGAGCCCTGACCGGCGACCAGGCGATCGTGATCTTCATCCAGCTGGTCATCGCCAGCATGCTCGTCCTGCTCCTGGACGAGATGATCCAGAAGGGGTGGGGGATAGGGAGCGGGGTCAGCCTGTTCATCCTGGCCGGGGTGGCCCAGCAGGTGATGTGGTACACCTTCTCCCCGATACCCTTCCAGGTGGCAGCAGGGGTCACGCAGATATTCGGGTTCATCCCAGGGGCCATCAGCCAGTTCTTCGCCGGGGACATCGGCTCCATCCTGATCAGGCAGAACTTCTACCCGAGCGTGATGACGTTCTCACTCACCATAGTGATGATACTGGTGCTGATCTACATAGAAGGGATACGGGTCGAGCTCCCCATCACGTCGATCAAGTACAGAGGCTTCCAGGGAGTCTACCCCATCAAGCTCCTGTACGTCTCCAACATACCCGTCATCCTCGTGTCCGCCCTGGGGGCGAACGTCACCTTCTTCGCCGAGCTCCTCGGGAGGTACAACAGCACCAGCCAGCCGTGGTGGTACCACTACATCGCCGTCTTCCCGACCGTCAACGGGACCACGCAGTACAGCTCGCCGGTTGGAGGCCTGATCTACTATCTCACCGGGCCCACGTCGTTCGGGGAGACCATCGCCGACCCCATACACACAGTGATCTTCCTCCTCTTCCTCGTAGGGATGTCTGTGATATTCGCCAGGCTCTGGGTGGAGATCGGCGGCCTCAACGCCCGGGCTGTGGCAAAGAACCTGATGGACGCCGACGTCCAGGTCCCTGGTTTCAGGCGGTCCGGCCTGTCGATAGAACAGATGCTCAACAGGTACATCCCCACGCTCACCATCATAGGCGGCATACTGATAGGACTGATCGCCGGAGTAGCCGACATAGTAGGGGTGTTCGGCACGGGCATAGGCATGCTCCTGATGGTGGACATCATCCTCCAGTACTACCAGATGCTACTGAAGGAGCAGGTGGAAGAAGTGTCCCCGGCTCTGGCAGGACTCATCGGAGCTGGTTAGCCGTGGGGCTGCGTGCTGTGATAGTGGGCATCCCGGGGGTCGGGAAGACCACTGTCCTGGAGAAGGTTGTGGGGAGCTACAGGGGAGCCAGGCTTGCGAACTTCGGCACCCTCATGCTGGAGGTGGCGAAGTCGGAGAAGCTCGCGCAGTTCAGGGACGAGCTGAGGAGGCTTCCGCTGGAAAAGCAGAGGCGCCTCCAGAAGGTCACGGCCAGGAAGATATCCCTGATGAAGGACAGGCTCGTGGTGGTCGACACCCACCTGTTCATCAGGACCAGCGACGGCTTTTGGCCCGGGCTCCCCTTCGACGTCGTACGGGCGCTCAAGCCGACCCACCTCATACTCCTCGAGGCCTCGCCCGCGGAGATCGCGAAGCGGAGGTCGTCCGACGCGACCAGGTACCGGGACCCGGCCACTGAGGACTCCCTTGCTGAAGAGCTCGAGCTGGCGAGGAGCTTCATCACGGCGTGCTCTACCCTCACCGGGGCGCCGATCACCATTGTCAGAAACGGGGAGGGGATGCAGGCAGAGGTCGCCCAGTCCATAGCTAGGATGCTGGAGCGGGCTTCGTCATGAAGGCAGGGCCAAAGAAGAGGCCCCAGGGCGGTTCGTCCTCGGGCGGTCCGAGGTACATCACCTACGCCCTCGTGGGCTTGATAGTGGTGCTGGTGGGCTACTACGTGGTCCTCCCCGCGGTGATGCCAAAGTCGACGGCCTCGGTGACGACGGGCACCAGCACGGGAAAGGTGTCGTTCAACACCTCCTCGGACATCCCGGGCGCGTCCATCCTGGTGACCGCCAGCCACCTTGCTCCGCATGAGAACGTGACCGCCACCTTCGGGTCTTCTGGGCTGCAGCTCTTCAACTCCTCGACGGGTGCCGCCAGTTGCAGCACCAGCGACAAAGGCGACATCTCCGGGTGCATGTTCTGGGTCCCCAAGGCCTCGTCCGGGTCCTACTCTGTGGCCCTTACGGCAGGGCTGACCAGCGCCGTGGCCCACTTCACCATACCCAGGTACCTCCCGCCCGTCTCCACGATACTGGTCACAGCCACCTCCGTCCTGCTGGGCCTCATCACCCAGGTCGTGACGAAGCGGGTCGTCGACCTGAACGCGGAGAGGAGGATGAGGGCCGAAGTGAACGCCTTCCAGAAGGAGAAGCGCGAGGCGACCCTGGCCAAGGACAAGGAGAAGCTGGACAAGCTCAAGAAGAGGGAGATGGCGGTCCAGCAGGAGCAGCTGAGAGTGCAGCGCGCCAGGCTCAAGGTGACCGCGGTCACCTTCGTCCCCCTGCTCGTGGTGTACTACCTCATGGCCAGCTTCCTCGGCGGCTACGGGGTGATCGTGGCGTTCACTCCGATACCGATACCGGTCATCGCGGGGGCCACCCAGACAGCGGGGGTGTACAACGTAAGCCTCGTGTGGTGGTACTTCCTCAGCTCATTCGCGTTCTCCACCATGCTCGGACGCCTGCTGCACACGACGCCCTAGGGATAACCCATGAAGGCGATCATAATCTCTGGGATGCCCGCTGTGGGGAAGACCTCGGTCTCCCGCCAGGTGGCCGAGTCGCTGGGCACCCCCCTGGTGGGGGGCGGCGACGTACTGAAGGAGATGGCCGTGGAAGAGGGGTACACCCCAGGAGGCGAGGACTGGTGGGACAAGGGAGACGGCATGAAATTCCTCCAGGAGAGGAAGCGCTCCCCTAACTTCGACAAGGAGGTAGACGCCAGGCTCCTCAAGAAAGCGAAGCAGGGGGACGTGGTCATCACCAGCTACCCGGTCCCATGGCTCACCGAGGACGGGATCAAAGTCTGGCTGTCGGGGACCGTGGAGAGCAGGGCCAGCCGGATGTCCAAGAGGGACGGGATCGGAGTCGCCGAGTGCGAAGAGATACTCTCCGTCAGGGACCAGGAGAACTACGGACTCTACAAGAAGATATACGGGATCGAGTTCGGCAAGGACCTCAAGCCCTTCGACCTGGTCGTCGAGACAGACGCCATCGACGAGTCCAGGGTGGCAGAGATCGTGATCCACTACCTGAAGAGCCGAAGGGACTGAAGTGCAGCCTCAGAAACCGCTGGTGCTGGACGAGGAGCCCTCAGACCCGGAGCACGGGCACACGCCCGCCTCCAGGCCAGTCCAGTCCCTGCTGGACTACGGCCTCCTCCCCCTCGACAAGCCGCGTGGCCCAACGAGCCACGAGGTGGTCGCCTGGACCAGGAAGCTCCTCGCAGTTGAGAAGGCAGGCCACAGCGGCACCCTCGACCCTCCCGTCTCAGGGCTCCTCCCCATCGGGCTGGGGCAGTCGACCAGGGCCCTGAGCTTGCTCCTCCTCTACCCGAAGGAGTACCGCGGGGTGATGAGGGTCCACTCGTCGGTCCCTCGAAAGGAGCTCGACCGGGTGAAGGCAGAGCTCACGGGAGAGATATTCCAGCGGCCCCCGCAGCGCTCCTCGGTGTCCAGGCAGACCCGTACGCGGACGGTATACGAGTTCGAGCTCGAGGAGTCGGCCGGGAACCTGCACCTCTTCAGGGTCCTCTGCCAGTCGGGGACGTACATACGGAAGCTGATCTACGACCTGGGCGAGATACTCGGGGTGGGCGCCACCATGGTCGAACTGAGGCGCACCAAGGTGGGCCCGCTGACGGAGGAGAGGGGGTTCGTCACCCTGCACCAGCTCAGCGACGCGATGTTCCGCCTGAAGGCCGGCGACGAAGGGCCCATCAGGAAGCTCGTGCTCCCTGTGGAAGAATCCCTGGGGTCGGTGGGGAGGATGGTCATCCGCGACTCGGCGGTCGACGCCATCTGCCACGGCGCGCGGATCGGGATACCAGGCTTGCTCTCCGTCTCCACTGGGATAAAGAAGGACGACCCGGTAGCCATAATGAGCGCCAAGGGGGAGCTGGTCGCCATAGGGAAAGCCCTCCTGTCGACCGAGGAGGTCAGGCCTCTGAAGAAGGGCCTCGCCGCTTCCACAGACCGCGTCGTGATGAGGGCAGGGACCTATCCGCGCATGTGGAAGAACCACGGAGCGAAGGGCGAAGCGGGCAAGGCGGTCCCGCCGAGTTAGGTTTTAAGCGCCCCAATCCAGGCTCGTGAACGCCGGGATCGCCTAATCTGGTAGGGCGCAGTAAGTGCTTTGCGCAAGCCTGGAATTGCGTCTGGCCGGCGAGCCTGTCTCGCGAAAGCGGGTTCTGGGTTCAAATTCCTCTCCCAGGAGAGGAGGAAAGTCCCAGTCCCGGCGCTCAATCCCAAAACGCTATAAACCGAAGAATCAACCCGAAGTCAAGTGAAGGATTCCGGCTCGGACCTACGCGTCGGCCTCACTTTCGACGACGTCCTCCTCGTCCCCAAGTTCTCAGATGTGAAGTCGCGCAGAGACGCCGACACCCGGACCCGCTTTTCACGGAGGATCACGCTCAGCATCCCTGTGGTGAGCGCCAACATGGACACGGTCACCGAGTCTTCCATGGCCATCGCCCTGGCCAGGCTGGGAGGGATAGGGGTAGTCCACAGGTTCCTCACGGTGGAGGAGCAGGTGGCGGAGGTCCTGAAGGTGAAGAGGTCTGAGGGGGTGGTCATCGAAGACCCCATCACGCTGGGCCCTGACCGGAGCGTCCGCGAGGCTCAAGGGCTCATCAGGGACAGGGACATCGGGGGCATAGTGATAGTCGACAGGTCGAAGAGGGTCGTCGGCCTGCTCACCAGGCGCGACATCACGCTGGAGGACGACCTGGGACGGAAGGTGAGGGAGGTGATGACGCCCCGGTCGAAGCTCATCACAGCGCGGAAGGGCGTGAGCATGGATGACGCCAAGAGGATACTGCACGACAACAAGATAGAGAAGCTGCCTCTGGTCGACAGCAAAGGGAACCTCGCCGGGCTGATAACCTCCAAGGACATAATGAAGCGCAGGCAGTTCCCGCACGCGACCAAGGACGCCAAGGGTCGTCTGAGGGTGGCCGCCGCCGTGGGGGTCAAGGGGGACTACATGGACCGCTCAAGGAGGCTGCTCGACGCCGGCGCTGACGCCCTGGTCGTCGACATAGCCCACGGCCACTCGGCCTATGCCATCGACACGCTGAAGGAGATAAAGCGCGAGCTGGGAGACGTCGAGGTGGTCGCAGGAAACGTAGCCACCGGGAAGGGGGCCCTGGACCTGATCCGCGCCGGAGCAGACTCGGTCAAGGTGGGCGTCGGTTCCGGGAGCATCTGCGTCACGCGCGTGGTCACGGGCTCGGGGGTCCCGCAGCTCACGGCCATCATGGACAGCGCTGCCGGGGCGGCGGACAGCGGAGTCCCCATCATAGGGGACGGGGGGATAAGGACGCCCGGGGACTTCACGAAGGCGCTCGCCGCGGGAGCCTCCTCGGTGATGGTCGGGAGCCTGTTCGCGGGCACCGAAGAGAGCCCCGGCCCCACCATCCTCAGGGAGGGGGTCCGCTACAAGCTGACCAGGGGGATGGCGTCCCTGGCGGCCACGGTCGACCGGAGGGTGCGGGAGACGGGCGGGTCAGGGCCCAAGGAAGACGAGCTGGTGGAGGAGGTAATCGAAGAGAGCGTCCCAGAGGGGGTGGAAGGGCTGATCCCGTACAAGGGGAGGGTGGACGAGGTGGTGAGGCAGCTGGTCGGGGGGCTCAGGTCAGGGATGAGCTATTCGGGGGCTCACGACCTCGACGAGCTGAGGAAAGGGGCCGAGTTCATGAGGATCACGTCAGCCGGGTACAAGGAGAGCCTGCCGCACGACATCAGGAAGGTGGTCTGAGGCGGCCAACCTCTCCGTAGTCGGGCTGCAGTGGGGGGACGAGGGCAAGGGGAAGATCGTAGACTACCTCGCCTCTGACTACGACGCCGTTGCCAGGTTCAACGGAGGGAGCAACGCCGGGCACACCGTGGTCATCGGGGACCAGAAG
>JBJKSN010000097.1:0-28551 GCA_046703945.1 Nitrososphaerales archaeon
CTTCCTGGGCGGAGAGACTGGAATCCGCGTTCAGGCTCACGACCGCCCTGCTCGCTTCCTTGGCGTCGGCGATCCTCCCGAGGGACACTACCGCTCCGGCCAGGGCGTCCTCGGCCTTCTCGACGCCCCCGTTGCTCGATACCCCCAGGAGAGAGTACCCATCCCTGAGGACGGCCCCGAGTAGCTTGTTGAGGCCCACGGACTTCGAACCCGCAGTAGAGCTCACCAGGAGCGAGCCGAGCGCCTTGACCGCTGCCTTGTTGGCGGAGTCGTAGAGGTCAGCCAGGGTCGACTCCTCCGGCGAGGAGTGCATCAGGGTGTCGTTGTCGACTACCACCACGCCCCTGGAAGCGGTGCGGAGGCGCCTCAGCGAGACTCCAGCATAGAACTTCATCTTCTTCTCGAACTCGAAGGGCATCACAGCGACCCCGACGGTGGTCGCGCCGCACTCCTGGGCTATGGTCGCCACCATCGGCGCCAGCCCGCTCCCCGTGGCTCCTCCGAGCCCAGCGACCACGAATACCACCCTGGAGCCGCCGACTGCCTCCCGTATCTTGTCGTGACAGGACAGCGCCAGCCCGCGGACCAGCGAAGGAGTGAGCTTCTGGTCTATGGGCGACTGGATGTGAATGGCATCCGCGGAGTCCACCGTAGAGAAGTCTTCCGCGTCGCAGGAGATGTAGGCGTACCTGTCGACGAACAGCGGCTTCCGGCTGAGCAGGGAGACAATCCGGGTCCCTGCGCTACCTATACCGATTACGGCGACTTCGCTTTTTTGGTCGAGCATCTTGGAGCGCAGACCTACAGTGCGGTTTGAATAAACAAGCCAATCACTGAATTTAGTTGACGACAGTGTAGTTTTTGTTTACCCTGAGCACGGCAACGGTCCCAGCTCCCCCGCGGGCGTCAGTCTTGGTTGACGAGCCGGTTTACCAGCTCGTCCATCATGTGCCCCGAGCACTCCACCGTCACGGTCTGGACGCCGTCCACGGAGAGGGTTGCGTTCCTGATGTTGCGCCCGATGTCCACCGCAATCGGGCTGTAGGCCGACAACGGCTGGAACCTCACCTTGATCGAGCCGGTGGTCATCTCAGACACGTCTGTGACGATGTTGAGCTCCCCGAACTTCCTCTTCGTCTCCTCGTCGACCACCTCGTTGAGCCTGGCTTCGACCCGTCTGGAAAGTTCGCTGGGCACGCTGGAATACGCAGGTTTCGAGCGACTATAAGGCCTTTGGCTACCAATGGACCCTAAGGGTCATCGGGTGGGACGCCTTGACTTCGTCCACCTTGCCCACGCTCGTGTTTCTGGGCACTGGGCCGAGCGAGCCGGCTTTCATCTTCGCGTAGATGTCGTTCAGCGCAGCCGCATACTCATCCAGCACCTCCTCGGGCTCAGACTCGGTAGGCTCTATCATCAGAGCCTCATGGACTATGAGCGGGAAGTAGACGGTGGGCGCGTGGACCCCGAGGTCGAGCATGGCCTTGGCCACGGTCATGGCGGACCCTGGCAGCTCGCCCTTCACAGAGACCACCGCCTCGTGCTTCCTGCGGAGCTCCTTCCCATGTGAGGCAGGGTATGCATCCGCGTCCAGGCTCTTCCACAGATAGTTCGCCGCCAGGACGGCCATGGCTGAGACGTCCTTCAGCCCCGAAGCGCCGAGGAGGCGTATGTAGACGTATGCTCGGAGCAGGACCGCGGAGTTCCCCACGAAGCCCTTGAGCGGACCTATGGAGTGTCTCAGGCCGTAGTCCAGGGAGTAGCCTGCCTTCCCCTTCGCGACGACGGGGACCGGCAGGTAGTCGGCCAGTTTCCGGGTCGCCCCCACCGGCCCGGCGCCTGGCCCCCCGCCGCCGTGGGGGGTCGCGAAGGTCTTGTGGAGGTTGAGGTGGACTATGTCGAACCCCATGTCTCCCGGGCGCGCCCTCCCCAGCAGGGCGTTCATGTTGGCGCCGTCATAGTACATCAGCCCGCCCGAACTGTGGACGGCGTCGCACACCTCCTTCACCTCTCCCTCGAAGAGCCCGAGGGTGTTGGGGACGGTGAACATCATCCCGGCAGTCTTCTCGGACGAGAGCTCCTTCACCTTGCTCGCCTGGACCTGCCCGTTGGCCTCCGAGGGGACCTTCACCACCTTGAAGCCGGCCATGGCGGCGCTGGCCGGGTTCGTCCCATGGGCCGAGTCTGGGACAAGGATTTCGTCCCTGGCCCTCCCTCCGTGGTCAGCCAGGTACTTGCGCATCATCAGGACGCCTGCCAGCTCTCCCTGTGCCCCGGCCGCCGTCGAGAGAGAGAAGCGGTGCATCCCGGCGATTTCGCTGAGGGCCCGTTCGAGGTCGTAGAAGATCGAAAGGATCCCCTGGGCAGTCTCGGGGGGCTGGAGCGGGTGCGCGCCCTTCATCGAGTCGGACGACGCGATGGCCTCGGAGACCTTGGGGTTGTATTTCATGGTGCAGCTTCCCAGGGGGTACATGCCGAGCTCCACGGAGAAGTTCATCTGAGAGAGCCGGTTGAAGTGCCTCAGGACCTGGAGCTCGGAGAGCTCAGGGAGGCTGAGCGAGGTCCTCCTCATCGAGGCCGGGACGAGGGCCAGCGGGTCCTTGAACCTCGAGGCGATGGCAGGGTCTGAAGGGACTTCGTTCCCCACTCTCCCTGGCCTGCTCAGCTCTTTGAGCAGAGGCTCGTCCCAGGAGGCCTGGGTGTACTTCTTCATCCTAGGTGGCCTCCTCGAGGGCCGCCGCGAGCCTTTCGATGTCACCCCTGGTGTGTACCTCGGTCACGCAGTAGAGCCCGGACTGAGAGCCGACCTCCCGGCTGGTGGGAGACCCGGCCAGCACCCCCCGCTTCGAAAGCCTCCTGAAGACGGACTGCGCGTTCGCCTTCTTGTAGGAGACTACGAACTCCTTGAAGAACGAGCCCCTGAAGTGTGGAGAGACCACTCCGTCTACGCGTGACAGCCGCTTCGCGGCGAAGTGAGAGTTGGCTATCACGGTCTCCCCGAGCTTCCGGAAACCCTCCTTGCCCAGGAGGGAGAGGTAGCTGGCCGCGGCGACGGCCATCAGCGACTGATTGGTGCAGACGTTCGACATGGCCCCCTCCCTTCGTATGTGCTGCTCGCGCGCCTGCAGGACCATGGCGAACGCCTTCCTCTGCTGATCGGCGACGGGAGTCGTGAGCCCTATGAGCCTCCCCGGCATGCTCCTGGCCAGCTTGGTGTCCCTGACCGCGAAGATCCCCAGGTGGGGCCCGCCGTAGTTCATCGGGATCCCCAGAGGCTGGCCTTCCCCCACGGCTATGTCGACCCCGTAGGCGCCTGGTTCCCTGATCAGCGACAGCGATATGGGGTCGACCCCCGCCACGGCGAGGGCGCCGGACCCGCGGACCATGGATGTCAGCTCGTCGGCCTCGTCCTCGATGACTCCGAAATAGTTGGGGTTTTCGAAGTAAAGGCAGGCGACGTCGTCCGAGAGCTTCCTCTTCAGGTCCCCCTGGTCGATCTTCCCTGTCTTGGGGTCGAAGTCGACGGTCTCGAGCTTCATCCCCATCGGCTCTGTGTAGGTCTGGATCACTCCCCTCCTCTGCGGGCCGGTGTTCCCGCCCAGCAGCGCCCTCTTCCGCCCTGTCACCCTCCCAGCCATCCTGACGGCTTCCCCGGCGGCTGAGGCCCAGTCATAGAGGGAGCTGTTGCACACCTCCATGCCCAGGAGGTCGCACATCAGGCTCTGGTATTCGAAGAGGGCCTGCAGGATCCCCTGGCTGACTTCGGCCTGATACGGGGTATAGCTGGTGTAGAACTCCTGCCTTGAGACTATGGACTCGACCGCCGCGGGGACATAGTGAGGCCAGACTCCCCCGCCAAGGAAGCAGAGGGTCCCCGGAGGCGTCTTGTTCTGGCTGAGCCTGGCCTGTACCTCGCGCCTGACCTGGTACTCAGAGGCGCCCTCGGGGAGCCTGAGGGGCCGGCTCAGCTTCAGGCCCTGCGGTATGTCTGAGAAGAGGTCGTCGAGAGTGGTCGCGCCCACCTTCCGGAGCATCCGAACCACGAAATCTTCGTCTAGGTTCGGCAGGAAAGGATGCCGCCGGCGTGCGCCGCTCATTCCTCAGGGGCCGAAAAACGCTTAAAATAAGAACGTAGCGCCGCTGGAAAACGTCTCTTGAGGAAATCCGCGTCGTTAGTGCTACTGCTCTTGCTGGTCGTGGCGTTCATCCCTCTCCAGGGGGCCGTGCATGCCCAGGGGGCGCCGAAGGTCTACGTGAAGAGTGTCTACACGCTGAACAGGTATGGGTTCGCGACAATCAACGAGACCGTGACGTTCACGAACAACGGCACGTCTGCGGTCCAGGTGCCCACGCTGACCATCGGCTTCGGAGCGCTGGCTTCGAGCGTCGTGAAGACCAACCTGACGGCCGGGTTCTCTCTGGGCGCGTCGTCGGCCGGAGGGCCGTTTGCGGTCAGCAGCAGTGGGTCCATACCTGCAGGGGGGAGCTCGACCTTCGTGCTCGAAGCCCTGCTGAACAACGTCGTCTCGACCGCTAAGAACGCGACCCTTCTGGTAGACGTCCTGTCGTCGCCCTCCATCGGCACCCCTGTCGCGAGCCTGGTGAACGTGGTCCAGATGCCGGCGCAGACCTCGTTCCTG
Source organism: Nitrososphaerales archaeon (assembly GCA_046703945.1). Classification (GTDB taxonomy): domain Archaea; phylum Thermoproteota; class Nitrososphaeria; order Nitrososphaerales; family Gagatemarchaeaceae; genus UBA183. The sequence goes on from JBJKSN010000097.1 coordinate 4,641, forward strand.
TCGCCGCCTTCCGGGCTCAAGGCGAGCATACTTGGGGCCAACAACACCTACTACTCCAAGCTCACCAACATTCCCTCCAGCACGGCGAACACCTCGGTCAGGGCGGTGACCTCCAACTCAGCCCAGGACTTCAACCCCCTCAAGGTGATCGACGCCCAGCGGACGATATCCATCGCGGCGAACGGGACGCCCGAGGTGACTGACATGATAGAGTTCGAGAACATGGGAACCGTGGCCCTGGGCAACCTCCACGTGTCGCTCCTCGCGCCCAGCTCGACCAAGGTGACGATACTGACGGCCACGGCCAACGAGCCCGTCCTGCAGAACCCGTTCAAGATGTCTCTCACAGGGGGGGCCATAGACCTCACTTCGTTCGTGGTGGGGTATCCGACCGACGGCGTCCAGACGGGGACGGACTTCACTCTCACCTACAGGTACGCGCTGGGGACGACCTACTATTCCACGTCTGGAGGGAAGGTGACCATCAACATCCCAGAGACGCCGCCTGTCCAGGCGTTCATCGACTCCTATTCGATAAACATCTCGATCAGGCAGGGCGCCAATGCAGTGAAGGCTACTCCGGTGAGCCTCGGAGCCGTCACCCCCTGGCACACGGGAGAGGCGTCCTTCGCCTACAGCGTCTCGGCGGGTTGGTTCCTTGACTCTGGGCTCCCGTTCGCCTCGGTCGCGTTCCTCCTGCTGCTGATCGGCTTGTTCGTGGTCAGGTCGGCCACTGTGCCCGAGAAGGAGGCCGAGGAGGAGGAAGAGGAGACTTCGACCGAGCTCGCGTCGGCCATGATAGCCGCCTTCGACGAAAAGACCAACGTGATCAACGGGCTCTGGTCCGAGATCGCGGCCAAGGACCCGAACGACCTCGACAAGGCCTTCTTCGACGACGTCCGCGGACGCCTGGACTCGGTCAGGAGCAAGGCCCTCCAGAGGCTCAACGAGGTAAGGCAAAAGTCCACCAGTCAGAGGTTCTCTGACGTCGTGGGCCAGATCCAGGTCACGGAACGCGAGGTGGACAGGGCCGCGAAGGACAAGCTGAACCTGTACCAGCAGTACTACCTACGCCAGATGAGGAAGGAGGTGTACGACAGGCTTCTCCCTCAGTACACCAAGAGGCTCGAGAGGGCCCTCAACCAGCTCTCCGACGAGCTTCACACCGTCCAGAGAGAAGCGAAGCTCATCTAGCGCCGGCGCCCGCCGGGGGCACATTTATGAAGCGGAAGCGCCCCGGAAGCCCTGGACATGGAGAAGACGGAGAAGCTAGTGATAATAGGGTCTGGACCTGCCGGACTGACCGCAGCCATCTACGGGTGCAGGGCAGACCTCGAGCCCCTGGTGTTCATGGGGACCAAGTATGGCGGGCAGCTGATGCTGACGAGCGAGGTGGAAAATTTCCCCGGGTTCCCGGACCCGGTCCTCGGCCCTGACCTGATCTCCAAGATGAAGTCCCAGGCGGAGAGACTGGGGGCGAGGCTCGTGCAGGAGGACGTCGTGAAGGTCAACTTCAGGACCTATCCGTTTGAGATCTACACCGGCTCTGGCGTGACGAAAGCCCTGACCGTAATCATAGCCACGGGGGCCAACCCTAGAAGGCTCGACCTGGAGTCAGAGATGCGGCTGATGGGGAAGGGGGTGTCGAACTGCGCGGTGTGCGACGGGTTCTTCTTCAAGGGGAAGAAGGTGGCTGTGGTAGGCGGCGGGGACACAGCCATGGAAGAGGCGACGTTCCTGGCGAAGTTCGCGTCGTCGGTGCAGGTGATCCATAGAAGGGACGAGCTCAGGGCGAGCGCAGCCCTGAAGAAGGAGGCTCAGGAGAACCCGAAGATCAGTTTCGTCTGGGACTCGGCCGTCACCGAAGTGATCGGAGGAGCGAAGGTCGAAGGAGCCAGGGTCAAGAACCTGAAGACAGGGAGCGAGAGCGTGATGCCGTTCGACGGCATCTTCGTAGCCATAGGCTACGAGCCCAACACGGAGATATTCAAGGGGCAGGTGGAGCTGGACCCCAAGGGTTACCTGGCGGTCCACGATAGGACAGAGAGCAGCGTCCCAGGGGTGTTCGTCGCCGGGGATGTCCACGACTTCCGCTATAGGCAGGCGATAACCGCGGCGGCAGACGGCTGCAGGGCACTCCTGGACGCAGAGAAGTTCGTGAAGAGCAAGCTGGAAGTCAAAGCGGTCAGCTGATCACCGGGACAAACCTGTCCTCGGATGCAGACTTGCTGAGGGGACCGACTATGGGCGTACTGTATCCGCAGGATTTGCACCTGTTCCGGCTGTCCAGGTGATACTCCAGTATCTCATAGCCGTAGCGCTTCACCAGGACGGCATGGCAACCCGGGCAGTAGGTGCTCTCGTCTTTGTGGCCTGGGACGTTGCCCAGGTAGACGTAGTTCAGGCCGGCCTTCCTGCCTACCGCCACGTGCTTCTCGAGGGTCTCCACCGGAGTCGGGGGTATGTCCATCATCTTGTAGTCAGGGTGGAAGCGGAGGAAGTGGATGGGGACGTCCGCTCCAAGGTTGTCGTAGACCCAGCGGCAGAGGGTCTCGGCGGCGGCGAGGGAGTCCCCGACCCGGGGGACGATCAGGTCGGTGAGCTCGATGTGCACCTTCCCCCGCCGCTTGAACTCGAGGAGGGACTGGAAGACCGGTGCGGCGTCCGGCACGCCGATGTAGCTGCGGACGAACTTCGTCTCGCCGCTCCCCTTGAAGTCGACGGTGATGCAGTCGAGGAAGTCGTCGGTCATGGCCACCGACTCCTGGGTGCCGTAGCCGTTGGAGACGAATATGTTGAACAGCCCCGCAGAGCGCGCCGCCCGGCCTATCTCCCGGGCGTACTCCATGAAGATCGTGGGCTCGTTGTAGGTGTAGGCCATGCCTTCGCAGCCGTGGGCCTGCGCCTGTGAGACCAGGTCCTCCGGACTGGCGTACGCCCCCTCGGCCTTCCGTCTCTGGCTGATGTCGTAGTTCTGGCAATAGCGGCAGAGCCAGTTACAGCCCGAGGTGGCCATGGAGAATATCTTCGAGCCGGGCTTGAAGTGGACGACGGGCTTCTTCTCGATGGGGTCGATGTGGCCGGCCACGATTCTGCCATGGACCAGGAGGTAGAGCTTCCCGCCCACGACACCCCTGACGCCGCAGAGCCCCACCTGGCCCTCCCCCATCTGGCAGAGCCTCGCGCAGGCGGTGCACTGGACCTTCCCCGAGGGCAGGTCGCGGAACAGCTCCGCGGTCTTGCCCGACGGCTCAGTGAGGCGAGGCTGCAGGGACAAGGGTGGTCCAGGCCTCCTCTCTTGGCATTAAGGTTTGCAGAAGCCACAGCGGGCGAGGAGGAGAAGTTAGGGCAAATCGTTATAACATATGTTATCTTTTCAAGACATGCATGGTCAGTTTCCTGGAGGCGATGGCGCTCTCTGCGGTCATCGGCTTCTCGATCTATCTTTCTCTCCCCCTCGTCATGCGCAGAAACCATGACAAGAGGAGCATGAGCTTCCTGAGCGCGGTAGCCATAGGAATACTCATCTTCCTGATAGGGGACGTGTTCCTGGACGCCGCTGGCTCCCTGTACAACGGCTCCCTCTACGGATACGGCTCTTCGCCCGTCGACGACCTCGTGTTCGCTGCCTCCATGGCGGCCGGGTTCGCAGTCCTGTTCGCGGCTGGGGGCAGGAGGAAGAGAGGACTCGCGCCCACCCAGCTGGCCATGGTCATCGCGATCGGGATCGCGTTTCAGAACCTGACCGAGGGGATGCTCTTCGGCGCCCTGAGCGCCGGCATCGGGCTCACGGGGGCGGCCCTGGTCGTGCTGGTCGGGTTCGTCTTTCAAAACTCGACGGAGGGGCTCCCCATAGCGTCCCCGTTCCTGGGCGCCATGGATGGAAACGAAAGGGTGATGGCATTGGCGCTCTTCGTCGGAGGGGCGCCGACGGTCCTCGGGGGGGCCCTGGGTTACCTCTACAGCGCGGCCATGTTCGACCTGGTCTTCTATGGCCTCGCGGTGGGGACGATGCTCTACGTGATACTCCCGATGCTCAGGGGGCTCCTTTCAGAGCCAGACTCTGGCAGGCTGGGGCTGGCATATGCGGGCGTCTTCGTCGGATTCGTGCTAGGGTTCGCAGCCAACCTGTTGTGAGCAGCCTTCAGTTTCACCTGGCGCTGCACCCCTCCGGTCGTGGCCCTCGGCTCAACTCAATGACTCCCGCGAAGAGCATGGGCGGGCCGATGGCGCGGCTAGGGCCTTGTAATGACTGACCCTCCAGGGCTGGCCGCGATGTCAGAACAGTAGCCCGGCTAGGATTCGAACCTAGGTCGCCGGCTCCAAAGGCCAGCATCCTTGACCAACTAGACGACCGGGCTGCGGACGGGTGCACGCGTGGACGGTGTTTTAGGCTTGCTTCGCCGTCTCCTCTATTTTCTCTGCTATCCTTGGGACAGGGTCTTCCATCGACTCCAGGACCTTCCGCGCTCTGCTGGCCACCCTTCTCCTGTACGAATCCACGAGGAGGCGCTTCGCCTTGGAGACCACAGAAGAAGGGGTCCTCGCCGTCTCGAGCAGGCCTACCTTGGTCAGGTACCTGTCTGTGTACAGGTTGCCCTGGAACGCGGATATCGTCGGCACGCCCATCAGGGCAGCCTCCGCGCTCATGGTCCCGCCCATCCCGACGAAGAGACCGGTGGCCGCCAGCAGGTCGTGCCCTCCGACCACTTCCTCGGGCACGATGACCTTCGACCCGAACTTCGCCTTCACCTCCTCGACCTGGTAGTCGTACCTGCACAGCGCGACTATGTTCGCGTCTGGGAACTCCCCGACCAGCGAGGCTAGGACCCTGTCAGACCAGCCCAGGTCCGCCCTGGCAAGGTACGGCGCGTCGCTCTCCTGGAACCTGACGGTGATGGTGTCTCTGGACGGGTCCAGCCTCGGGACGGGCCCTGAGACTGACGGCCTCTTCAGCCAGGCAGCAGGGTCCAGCGCGCGGTAGGTGCTGACCTGGTCCCTTCGCAGGCCGTAGGGGGCCCAGGCCCCGTATGGTATGACCCATGGGCAGAGGAGACGGCGGCTCAGAGGCAGTGAGAGCCTCCCGGCGACTTCGGAGTGTGGGGAGTCGTTCACCGCTACGTGCCCGATGCCGAGGCCGTAGGCCACCCTGGCGCACACGGCCGACGCCGTGGATACCGCGACATCTGGCCCGAACCTCTTCACCAGGGGTATCATCTCCTCCTGTCTCTTCGTGGCCGCCAGGAGCTGGTCTTCCCTTCCTTTGCGCCCTCTCTCGCCCACGTAGGTCAGCTCCAGGCCCGCACGGTCGGCGAGCGGGCCGACCTCCCTGTATCTTCGGGACGTGACCATGATGTCGGCGCCAGCGGACCTGAGCTCTGCGATGACGGGGCCGAAGAAGAGCACCTGCTTGGGCGTCAGTACGTCGAACCAGGCTCTCATGGCTGCACTCGCCTTTCTCGTTTCCACAGGTGCATACTAATCCGTTTGCCTGCGTTTCATGCAAAGGCGGCCCCTTCAAAGTATAATACCGAACCGTTGCTTGCCAAGAGGACGCTTTGCCAAAGATCAAGGTCGCCATGTACGGGCTCACCAGCGAAGCATACAGGCTGGCTGCTGACCTTGTGGACAAGGCCCAGGTCACCATAGTAGACGAGACGCTTCAGATGGCCATGGACATCGACCCGGGCTTCCTGAAGAAGAACCCTGACCTGCAGGCGGTGATGGCAGAGGAGCCCCTGCTCAGCTTCAAGCCCCTCGAGCAGGTGCTGGGCGACGCCGAGGTCGTCTTCTTCACCCCGAGGCTGAGGCGGCCTTCCGAAGAGACCCTGATCGAAGCGGGCTCCAAGATGCGGGACCTGGCGCGGTACCTGTCCAAGGGGGTGTGCCTGATCAACGCCGTCCCCTCGGGGCCGGGGGGAAACTCGGACAACATCATGCTGGTGGAGAAGCAGACCGGTCTCCAGATCGGCGCCACCCTCACCTACGCCTACATGCCCCTCAGCCCGAAGGAGCAGAAGCCGGCTGTCGTGGCGTTCGCGGGCGCCCAGGAGAAGGGACCGTTGCAGGCCCTGGGCTACTCAGCCAACTCCCAGAACGTGTTCTCGGCCGAGCTCGAGTACGCGGCTGCCGTGATGAAGACGACCGTGGCCTCCGTGACGGAGATAGAAGTGGCGAGGAAGGCCAGAGAGGCGAAGGTCTCGCTTCAGCACCGTTCGGAGTCCTACCTCGACGAGTTCTCGAGGTATCTCTACGAGCTGAAGGCCGTCCAAGCCAGCGAAGAGACGGGCGAGTCCATAGCCTACCTGGCCGGGGCCGCCCTGAAGAGCTTCGACAACTACGTCAGGTACGTCGTGGACGAGACCAGGGAGGCACTCAAGGAGAAGCAGTTGAAAGCCAGCAGGACGAAGATCTCTCTGCTCTGGACCCTGGACAGGTATGAGATGCGCGGGGAGAGGCTCCAGGTGGCCGAAAGCATCCAGCAGAGGCTGAGAGACTACGTGACGGACGTCGAGCTGGTAGCTGGGAGGTCGAAGGGAGGGCCCGAGCTGTTCGACCCGCTCAAGCACAACGTGGTGATCGTGTGCTCCAAGGACGACCTGGAGTCGCTGAAGTCGGCCAGGAAGAGCCTGAGGGGGGGCGAGACCACGCTCATTTCAGCGACCGCGGACCTTAGGAGAGAGTGAACGACATAACCCTAAATCCTGTCTCTCTGTGGCGGCGAAACCGATGACGCGCATCGCCGTCGTGGGGACCGGCGGGTGGGGGAAGAACCACGTCCGGGTGCTGAACGAGCTGCAGTGCCTGGCCGCGGTCTGCGACATGAACATGGAGAGGGCGGAGGCGTTTGCGAAGAAGTACCGCGTCCCTGCCTACCCGTCGCTGGACGCCATGCTCGCGAAGGAACAGCTGGACGGAGTCACGATATGCACCCCGGCCACGACCCACTTCAAGGTGGCCACCCAGGCTCTGGCGGCTGGGCTCAACACATTCGTCGAGAAACCACTTTCGACCACGGTGAAGGATGGGGAAGCCCTGATCGAGGCGGCCAGGAAGGCGGACAGGGCCCTGACGGTGGGGTTCATCGAGCGTTTCAACCCCCCTATCACTGCCCTGAGGCAGATGATATCCCAGAAGAAGCTGGGCGACCCGATACTCCTGGAGTTCCACAGGGAGAACAGGAGGGGGGCGGGCATCAGCGACGTGGGCATCGTCCAAGACGCTTCGGTCCACGACATCGACACGGCCTGCTGGCTCTTCGGGGAGGTGCCGAAGGTGGTCTATTCGAGGGTCGGGTCGATGCGCGACCCCCCGGAGCACGAAGACTTCGCGACGATCCTCCTGGGGTTCTCGGGGCAGAGGACGGCTTTCCTCGTCACCAACTGGATAACGCCCCACCGCGTCAGGACCATGAGCGCTGTCTTCTCAGGCGGGGTGGTGGACGTAGACTTCGTGACCCAGCAGACCAGCATCCACGAAGGCGAGGTCACCACGGTCCCAACGAGGCCGGTTCAGGAGCCTCTGACACTGGAGCTGAAGGAGTTCGTCGCCGCGATCGAGGAGAAGAGGCAGCCCCTGGTCACAGGGACGGACGGACTCAACGTCCTCAGGGTGGCTGAGGCGGTGCTTGCGTCCAGCGCCTCGGGCTCGCCCATCTACCTGGGGCGATGATATGAAGGTGGTCAACTTCATCGCGCCGGGGGCGAAGCTCGGCAAGAACGTGCGCGTGTGGCACTTCGCCTATGTCGGCGACGGGACCGAGATAGGGGACGACGTGAAGATCGGCTCTCTGGCCCACGTCGACTACGACGTGAAGGTGGGGAGCGGGACCATGATCGAGGGGAGTGTGTACATCCCTCCAATGTCCAGGATAGGCAAGCGGGTCTTCATCGGCCCTGCCGCAGTGCTGACCAACGACCCCTACCCTCCCAGCAAGAAGATGATAGGCGTCACCATCGAAGACGGGGCGGTCATAGGCGCCAGGGCGGTCATCAAGGCGGGGGTCACCGTCGGACGGCGCGCGGTGGTCGCCATGGGGGCGGTGGTGACGAAGGACGTCCCTCCTGGGAAGGTGGTGATGGGGGTCCCGGCGAGGGTCGTATACAGCAGGAAAGAGTTCGACGCTAGGATGAAGGCCTGGGAGCGTTCCTGAGCATGGACCTCACATAGAGGCGGGTCAGGCCGTCCAGGGTCACGAACCAAAGGGCGCCCAGGACTAGTATCAGGAACATCTTGAGGAGCGCGAGTGTGGTGTAGTCCGTGAGCGTGTGCGGTATGGGCCCCAGCGGGACGACCAAGGTGAAGAAGACGTACGTCTCCAGGATTATCAGCAGGAAGGCCACGAGCTCTATCATGAAGAGGGGGAGGAGCCTCATGCTAGAACACCCAGGTCATCAGGGAGATGACCACCGAAAACACGCAGGCCACGGCGGTGAGAGACACTATGCTTGCCACGAGCTCACGCTCGGACATCGATGAGGTGAGGAGGACGAGCCTCACCAGGGTGTTCGGCGCGTCCCTCTCCACGGACGCGTGCAGGAGGCCGTCTTCCCCTATGAACGTGGGCCTGGAGGTCATCTTCCTCCTTTCGACGAACCCCCTGACGCTTGACAGCGTGTAGAACGAGTTCAGTATGGCCGGCACTATGGCTATGATGGCTGCTATCTCCACCCCTCCGGTGACCGCCAGCCCCGCGAAGGCGGCTCCGAACATTAGGCTGCCGCTGTCGCCGTCGAAGGCCTTCGACGGGTAGCGGTTGTAGACCAGGAAAGCCGCCGCGACCGCGACCAGGGGGAGAGAAGAAGCGACCCTGGAGGGGGAGAACCCGGCCTGGAACAGGGCGCGCAGTGTGACGCCGACGAGCAGCGCCAGGGAGGTGAGGAGGGTGAACCAGGAGATCTCGCCGTTGAACGCGTCCATCATGTTGAACGCGTTGGCGACCACAGGGAAGGCGGCCACGGCCAGGACGGTGTAGATGATGAAGTGGGGGGCCGTGTCCCCCAGGATGGGGAAGAAGATGTCTGCGCGGTAGAGGGTAGGCTGCAGGACGGCCAGGGAGACGAAGGCGAGCCCGGCGAAAATCAGGAGGACGGGCTTCGTCTTCCCGCCCAGGACGTACAGGTCGTCGACCAGCCCCACGGCGAAGGCCACGCCGGCTCCCGCGGCCACGGCCACGGGGACGAGGGTCCTGAACCCGATGGCCACCGCCAGCTCCCCCAGGGCCAGGCCGGCGAAGAGCAGGGGGCCGGCAGGCATGGGGACCTTGGTCGGAGGGCTCTTGTGGGCGTCATCCGCCACCCGGCCAAGCCTGGCGAGGAGCCTGAGAAACGGCGGGAAGAGGGCCAGGAGGAAGAGAAAGGGAACGCCGAACGCCAGGATGAGGAGACCGCCTTCTGCGAGGGCTGCGACCAACGGGCGAGCCAGCCGAACTCTTTCTCATTAAACGGTTTCCGGAGGCTCCCCGGACGCTTCAATGTTAAATAATGCTGTCCAGTGACCAGCGATTCATATGAACATACACGATCTGCGCGACGGCATGAGGAGAGTCGACGCAGAAGGCGAGATCGTCGAGATGGCAGAGCCCCGGAACGTCAATCTGAGGACCGGAGGCGAGGCGAGGGTGGCCGACTGCATGCTGAAGGACGAGACCGGCCAGATTAAGCTCTCGCTCTGGGACGATCAGATCGACATGGTGAAGCAGGGCTCCAAGGTAAGGATCACAAACGGCTACACCAACAGCTTCCGCGGTGAGCTGAGGCTGAACGTCGGGCGCTACGGGCGCCTTGAAGTGGTCGAAGCCTAAAGGTTCTAAAACCGCGGACGGCGGAACGGGCCCGATTTGGGGACTGGCGGGGTCTTTCTCAGAAAACTGAGGGCCGTGGTGGCGGACAGGCCCACCGGGTTCGTCTGGGTCGAAGAGGCATCACTCGCCGGGTCAGGCTATCCATCTTCCAGGGAGCAGGTGGGGTGGCTGGTGAAGAATGGCCTAGGCAGCATCCTGACGCTCACAGAGCAGCCGCTCCCGGCAGCATGGACTGCTGGGTTTCCCCTGGACCTGGGGCATGTGATGATGCACGACCACAACCCCCCCACCGTCGAGTCGATGGAGAAAGCTGTGGAGTACATCCTCAGCCGCAGGAAAGAGCGTAAGGCGGTCTTGGTGCACTGCCTCGCGGGGGAGGGCAGGACAGGATGCGTGCTCGCGGCCTATCTCATCCGGACGCGCCATCTGGGGGCAGAGGACGCCTTGGCCACCCTCCGGTCGGTGAAGCATGAGTTCGTCGAGCATGGACAGGAGGGAGCGGTGCGCGAGTTCGCAGCGAAAGAAGCGCCCGCAGGGTCCGCGCACTGACACCACACTTCGGGAGCTACCGGCGACCGGCTGAGGAGCCGGGAGACCCTGTGCAGTGACGACTAGGCACTGTGTTTGGACAAGAACCGGACGACCCTGCTCATGAAGGCGCTCCGCTCTTCCCAGAAGGCGAGGTGGGAGCTCCGCGGGAAGATGGTCAGCTCCGACCCTCTGATGTGTTCGTGGATCTCCCTGGCGACCACAGGCGATACCTCGTCATATTTGCCTCCGAGGACCAAGGTCGGGACCTGTATGGTGCGGAGCTGGCTCGTGACATCCCAGTACCGGATGTTCCCTATGATGGTGAACTCGTTCGGGCCGTTCATGGTCCCATACACAGGCTTGCTGATGTGGTCCAGTGAGTAGCTCACCTCTTCGGGCCACGGGTCCAGTCTGCACAGGTGCTTCTTGTAGTACGCCATGGCCGCGGCGGCATACTCAGGGTTCTCGTACTCGCCCAGGGCCTCGTACTTCGCCATGGTCGCCTGGACGCCGGCCGGGAGCTTGCCCTTCATCCGCTGCATCTCTCTGGTTGTGAGGGGGACGCTGTGGAGACCGCCGACCGTGATCATGGTCGACATGTTCCGCTGGTACTTCAGCGCGTAGGCGATGGCCAGCATCCCGCCCCAGCTCGAGCCTATTATATGCGGCCGGCCCAGCTTCATCTTTCTCCTGAACGCCTCCACCTCTTCCACATACCGCTCGGGCACGAAGAGGGCGTGATCCTTGGGGACCTGCGACCGCCCGCAGCCCAGCTGGTCATAGAGGGTGACCCTATAGCCGTGGTCGGCCAGGTCTGCCAGGGAGAGCAGATAGTCGTGGGTCGCGCCGGGGCCTCCGTGAAGGCCCAGGACCTCCCCCTTCACGGGCTCGCCGAACTGCCGGTAGAAGAGGTCGAACCCCAGCACGGAAGCACGTCCTTCTCTGTGCTTCATCCCGCCGTCGCCGGCCCGCCGCGGCTTAAACATTGGGAGCAGCCGCAGGATACTCTTATCATGCCGAGGGGCGGAGCAGGGTTTGCATTGAAGCTGGTCGACCTTGACGAAGGCGACAGGGCTCTCCTCGAGAAGACGAGGCGCGTCCTGCGGGAGAAGGGGACCGAGATCTCCGGAGTGTCAGCAGGGCTGGTGACCAGCAAGGGAAACGAGTTCTTCGGGCTCTGCATCGACGCCAGGACAGCCACGGTGGGGATCTGCGCGGAATACTCGGCCATCGGCGCTATGGTGACGAACGGAGAGAAGGAGATAGAGACAATAGTAGCGGTGAACCATAGGACGGAGACGAGGTTCGGGATACTCCCTCCCTGTGGCAAGTGTCGGGACTTCATCAGGGCGTTCGGGGATCCCTACGTCATACTCCAGCATGGCCGGCGGGCCGGCGATGCCAAGAAGGTGAAGCTCTCGGAGCTGGTACCTGCGCCCTGGAACGAGGTCTAGGCGCTCGGGGACATTTTCCCCGCGCTCATTCGGTGAGGAGGGTTGGTGCGGGGGGAGGGATTCGAACCCTCGAACCCCTAAGGGATGGGAGCCTCAGTCCCACGCCGTTGACCATGCTGGGCGACCCCCGCGCAAGCCCCGCCCCCGGCCGACGTTCTAAAAAGCCTGCGAAGGGTTAAGGCCCGGAACCGGGGCGCTGGGAGGAGGGAACCGCATGGGTCAGACCATCGGAGCGTCCAGCCTGCTGGAGGTCGGTTGCGTCGCCTGCGGGAAGGGCTTCAACGGGGACAAGCCGCTCGGCACCTGCCCTGACTGCGGCTCGATCCTGAGCTGCCTGTACGACTACGAGAAGGCCAGGGAGACGCTCGACCGGGATAGCCTCCGAGGGAGGCAGAAGGATATCTGGAGATACCGAGAAGTCCTCCCCGCCATCGCCCCGGAGAACGTCGTGACCCTGGGGGAGGGGATGACCCCGGTCGTGAAGCTAAAGTCCGGGGTGCGCCTCAAAGACGATGGGCTCATCCCCACGGGGACGTTCAAGGCCAGGGGCATGGCTGTCGCCGTGTCCAAGGCGAAGGACCTTGGGCTGAAGAAGCTGGTCGTTCCGTCTGCCGGCAACGCCGGGTCGGCCCTGGCCTGCTACGCGGCCCGTGGCGGGCTGGCCGCCCGGGTCTTCATGCCCACGGAGACCCCGGAGTCCATAGTGAAGGAATGCGCTCAGTATGGAGCAGAGGTGGTTCAGGTGAAGGGGAACATAGGGGACGCTGGGGCGATGATGAGGACGCAGATGGACGGATACTTCGACATGTCCACCCTCAAGGAGCCCTACAGGCTGGAAGGGAAGAAGACGATGGGCTACGAGATCGCTGAGCAGTCAGGCTTCGAGCTCCCCGGAGCCATAGTCTACCCCACCGGGGGCGGGACGGGACTGCTGGGGATGTGGAAAGCGTTCGGCGAGATGGAGAAGTTGGGCCTCACGGGGAGCACGAGGCCAAGGATGTTCTCCGTCCAGTCAGACGCATGCGCGCCGATCGTAGACGCCTTCGCCGCCGGGAAGGAAGCACCAGACCCCGAATTCCCTGACGGCACCACCGTCGCAGTGGGACTGAGGGTCCCGAGGCCGTTTGCAGGCAGGCAGATGCTGTCGGTGTTGCGCGAGAGCAAGGGAGGAGCTACGACAGTCAAAGACTCTGAGATCCTAGAAGCGATGCGGTCCCTCGCCAGGGAGGGGGTGTTCGCCTGTCCGGAGGGGGCGGCGACGCTCGCTGGGTATCACAGGCTCCTGGAAAGGGGGTTGCTTGCCAAAGACGAGGAGGTCCTGCTTTACAACACGGGCACGGGTCTGAAGTACCTCGACCTGGTCCGATGAACATTGGATCCGGGTCAAGGCTTTATTGGATGACAAGGGGGGCCGAACTCGAGCCAGCGTAGCTCAGCCTGGTAGAGCGTTCGCCTCGTAAGCGAAAGGTCGCGAGATCGATGCTCGCCGCTGGCTCTCATCTCTCCAAGGGGCGGTATACGACAATGCGACACGTTCGTGCAACAGTCGCTCGAAGGCTTAAGTGAGCCCGAGGGTCGTTCACTTCCACGAACGCCCGCTCCGCCGAACTCAGACTCCTCGCCCGAAAGCTCCCGAAGACGGAGCTGCACCTCCACATAGAGGGGACCCTCGAACCGGAGATGATGGTCGCTCTCGCCCAGCGGAACGACGTGAAAATCCCATACCCGTCACCTGAGGCCGCCCGCGCTGCCTACAACTTCACCGACCTGCAGAGCTTCCTCAAGATCTACTACGGCGCCATGAGCACCCTGGTCGAGGAACAGGATTTCTACGACCTCACGATGGCGTACCTGAAGAGGGCGTCGTCCCATGGCGTGGTCCATGCCGAGATCTTCTTCGACCCTCAGGCCCACACGAGCAGGGGCGTCCCGTTCAAGAAGGCGGTCGGCGGCATCCACAGGGCCCTTGAGGACGCGAAGTCAGGGCTCGGGATGTCCTCGGACCTGATAATGTGCTTCCTCCGCGACATGAGCCAGGAGTCTGCCATGCAAACGCTCGACGAGGCGCTCAACTTCAAAGGGTGGATAAGGACGGTCGGGATGGACTCCAAGGAGCTGGGGAACCCGCCCAGCAAGCTCAAGGACGTATATCAGAAGGCCAGGGACGAAGGGTTCATGGCGGTCGGACATGCGGGCGAAGAGGCACCCCCGGAATATGTCAGGGAGGCCCTCGACCTGCTCAAGATCTCTCGGATAGACCATGGGTACCACATGTTCGAGGACGCCGACCTCGTGCAGCGGGTGGTCAGGGAGAAGATCCCCGTCACCTTCTGCCCTCTCGCGTCGATAGGAGTGGAGTACTTCAAGGCGGTCGCCGAAATGCCGATACGGAAGGCCCTGGAGCTGGGAATGGTGGCTTCGATAAACTCTGACGACCCTGCCTACTTCAAGGGATACATCGGAGAGAACTATGACGCGGTCATAGATGCATTCTCCTTCGGAGAGGCCGACATCGTGCAGATGCTGAAGAACTCCTTCGAAGCGTCCTTCCTCACGCGGGCGGAAAAGGACGAACACCTGCGCGGGCTCGGAGAGGCCGTGGCCGCGGCGAGATGAGGCGCTCCTTTCCCTAGGAAGTCCCGAACGTCAGGCCCAGCTGTCTCAGCCATTTTCGATAGGCGACGGCTATCCTGTCGGACCGGAGGTGGAGCTCAGACTGGAGGTCGAGGGGGAGCCGCTCGGGCCGCTGCGACTCGACGACGGGGACGTCCTGGCCCGTGATCTCGTCCTGTCGCGCGATTATGTCGCGCTCTGGGATGTCATGGCCGTAGTCCATGGCGATCCAGAACCAGGCGACCGACTCGAACTCGTCGAGAGGGCAGACGGTCGCGAAGATGGAGAAAGTCCCTTCGACGGTAGCCTTCGAGAGATACATCGTGAGCGGGCGGAGGACCTTGTAGGTGTAGTTGACATCCTTCCCCACCCCGGTCCCATCTGGGTCGGGCTGCCAGATCCTGACGTCCCGGGCGACTATGCCTTCCTCTGACACGACTACCTCGTAGTCCTGTATCTCAGCGTGAGCCCTCTCGCCGAGGATTCCTTCGTGAACAAACGGCAGGTGGGCGACGTCAAGGAAGTTCTCGACGGCCCTCGGCCCGCTGGCGCGATAGCGGTATGGTCCGCAGGGAACCTTCCTGAATGAGCCGGCATCCCACTCCGGAAACTCCGGAACGTCTCGCGCGGGGTCTCCGAGGCACGCCCAGACCAGCCCGTAGCGCTCCGTGGATGGGTATGCCTTCACCCGAGCCTTCTGAGGCGGCTTCTGCTCTGGGTGGGCCGGCATCTTCACACACCCTCCGGTTTCGTCGTAGGTCCATCCATGATAGGCGCACTCCAGAAGGCCTCCCTGAAGGCGACCCAGGGAGAGCTTCGTCCCCCTGTGGACGCAGAGGTCCTGCCAGACCCTCACTGTGCCGTGGATGCGCCAGACAATCAGGTCTTCGCCGAGCAGCCTAGCAGGCAGAATCGATGCCTCCGGGACGTCGGAGGACCTGGCGATGGGGTGCCAGTCGTTGAGGAGGGCCGAATCCTCTATCATGGCGGGTGGTTACTCTGGGGGTAGTTCCTTGTAGTTGATGGAGATGTCCATCCCTCTCTTCTTGTGGTACCAGCTGGAGGCCAGGTAGATCAGGGCTCCGGCGGCGAGGGTCCCGATGGAGTAAGCGTAGGTGATGTTGTTGAGGCCGGTGAAGCCTGGGTTTGAAAGGAACTGGTATGCGACGAAGCCGAACACGACGATGTTGAGGATGCCCGCGAGCGCGAGGATCCCCTTGGACGACCCCGACTCCTTCCTGACGGCGTGGGTGACCGCGGCTAGGCCAACGAACATGAAGTAGATCATCGAAGCGATGATCGCGCCGAATATCCCCGAGATGCTCCCGAAGTAGTAGGCCGTGATGCCGATGAGAGATATCGTGATGACCCAGTCGATGAGCATCGCGATGACAGGGGACCCGAACCTGGAGCTGACATAGGACAGCCTGGCCGGCAGGAACCTGTCCAAGGACTGGGCCAGGAGGTACCTCGAGAAGATGATCACTGCGTAGGCTATGACAGCGAACTGCAGCGCGACCCATCCGAGCCCGATAATCCAGGCCACCCAGGCGTTGTTCGCGAGGCCCATGGCGATGGAGAAGAAGTTCGGGCCGATGGTGGACTGGTAGGCGTAGTCATGGAAGAGCCCGTTGATGTAGGGCAACCCTCCCACGTAGTAGAGCACGGCGAAGGTCGACGTGGCGAAGATGAAGGTGATGACGGCCGATGCGGGGACGTTCCACTTCAGAGCCCGAGACCCCTTCATCTCAGAGGCGACAGCGGGACCCGCGTTGAGCCACGGATAGATGAAGGCGAACATCACCGGCATTATGTAGATCATGTTGCCGAAGTTGAGGTCGAATGGGAGCCCGGACGGCTGATAGGTCGACGCCACGGCGCTGTAGGAGCTCGTTCCATTCAGAGCTATGTTGTTGTAACCGGCGAAGGCGCCCGTGCCGTTGGCATAGTTCACGAGGGCAGAGTGCCCGCCCGCGAGGATGACCGCCATGGCGATGACGAGTGTGACCGCGCCGAAGACCGCCAGCACTGTGACAAGTTTGTAGCCGGCCTTCGGCTTCAGTATGTTGAGAGCTATGACGATTGTGAAGGCGATACCTCCCACCGCGAACTGCCAGAAGCCCGGACCGAAGAGCACCGTCCACGAGGTGGTGGGGAAGCCGTAGGCGAAGCCCATCTCCGCCCCAACCCCTCCAATCGAGTAGTCGAGCAGGATGGCCACGAGCGCGATGAATGCCAGGGTCTCCATGGTATATCCCCAGAACGAGAGAGTGCTCCCAGCGAAGCCCCCGAAGTTCCTGGAGAGCCAGACGTAGTCGCCGCCGGCCCTTGGATACCGGCGGGACATCATGGTGTAGACGACTATCTGCGGGATTGACAGCCCGAAGGCTATCATGGAGGCGACCACCAGGTTAAGCCCCGCCACGTTGACGAACAGCAGTGTTGCCACCGCCGAGCCGGCGACGGTCGTCAGCAGCGGCCCCACGGACATGTTGCTGAAGTTGAGGGCGATGCTGTCGAGGAAGGAGACGTTCTTCACGAGCCCCGTGCTCTCCCTGACGAAGACTGCCTGCTTCTTCTCGTCAGGCTGGGTGTCGGACAACGAAGTATGCCAAAAAGGCGCGTGTATATAACCGAGTCTTAGCACAGAGCTGCAAATCTCTGTGGAGGGTGTGAAAATCAGTAGCCGATCTCGGAGCTGGGGCGGAGATGCCGCATTGACTTCACCCTGCCGCACCTTTTGCACCTGTAGAGGCCCCTCCCTCGTGGGTTGTAGTCCCTGGTGTCGACCACCGCTTCGTGCTCTGTCCGCGTCCCGCACTTTTCGCACCAGCGATACTCGGCCAAGGCTGCGTCCTCGGGGTGCGCTCCCGCAAAAACCTTTAGCGGCAGCGGTGCAAATTGCCGCCCATGACAGACCTCGTCACGGCGGGGCTCTTTCTCATAGCGGCAGGGCTGGTGGTCGTCTTCGCCTCGTTCCTTTCGGGGGATCGCAGAGAGGGAGGCGAGGTCAAAGGCGGTGCGGTGGTGATGATAGGGCCGGTGCCCTTGGTCTTCGGGAGCGACGCGAAGTGGGCGAGCGTCGCCATCGCCCTGGCGGTGGTCCTGATGCTGGTCTACATCCTTGGGGTGCTGAGGTGAGAGAGTCGCTGCTCGCGACAGGCCTGCTGCTGGTCTTCGCCGGGTTTGGCCTGGTGCTCGCGGGGTCCCTGGCACAGGGCGGCGCGTCGGTAGGCGGCGTCGTGATCATAGGCCCGTTCCCCATCGTGTTCGGTTCAGGGAGCGAAGGCTGGCCGCTGGCCCTGACATCGTTGCTGGTCGGCGCGGTGATGGTCTGTTTCATGCTGCTCTGGGGACATCGCCGCTCTAGGGCGAAGAGCGGCTGACCTCGGGAAAAAGCATTAAATAGAAAGGCGCGGGCAAGGTTTTGTTAACATGCAACAGATGCAACCCCTCGTGGTCATGACCCCCGTCGCCAGGCAGAAGCTCGGCGAGGTCCTGGAGCAGGAGAAGGCCACTGACGCCTTCCTGAAGATCGAAGTCTATCAAGGAGGAGGATGCGCCTGCAGCGGCGGGTACAGGTACGCCCTCAGCCTGGAGAAGCAGCCCGGGACCACCGACGTCGTGGAAGAGGTCGACGGTCTCAAGGTGATGGCGGCGAAGGGCGACGCAGAGGTGCTCAGAGGGTCGAAGATCGACTTCATAGAAGGGCTCCAGAGGACAGGGTTCAAGATAGAGAACCCCAACGTCCCCGTTGGACAAGCCTGCGGCTGCGGCGGGCACTAATTCGGCTAAGAACTTAAGAGCATACGGGTTCTCTTATCCTCCAATGAAGTACGTGGAGGGTTCGAAGCGCGTCTTTCTCAGCACCGGGACAAGGTTCCCGCGGGAGGTCATATGGGCCGTCGGCGCGATCAAGCTCTCCGCGGCGAAATCAAACGTGGACCTGGGGCTCCTGGGCGCCGACCTTGGGAAGGCGATACAGTCTAAAGCCAGAGAGCTGATGGAGGGCGAGCACGACCAGGATGTGGTCGTCGATGTGTTTCAGACCGGCTCGGGCACCGGCCTGAATATGAATGCCAACGAGGTCATAGCAGAGCTCGCCTCCGCCGAGCTTGGCAAGAAGGTCCACCCGAACGACCACGTCAACATGGGCCAGTCATCCAACGACGTCGGGCCCACGGCTGTCAGGGTGGCGGCCGCGGTGGCCGTGAACGGTGACCTGATTCCGGCACTCAAAGGCATGAGCAGGAGCCTGGAGGCGCTGGCCAGGAAGACGGCGAAGGTGTACAAGGCGGGGAGGACGCACCTAAGGGACGCCCTCCCGGTGACCATGGGCCAGGAGTTCGGCGCCTACTCCGACGAGTTTTCCAGGGACTCGGAGCTGGTCCGGGAGACCACGCGCTACCTCATGGAGCTCCCCATCGGCGGGACCGCGGTGGGGACAGGGATCAACGCAGACCCCAGGTTCGGAGGGATGGTGACTGCGGAGTTAGCACGACTGTCAGGGCTCCCCTTCAGGAGCGCCAAGAACAAGTTCCGGTCCACGCGGCTGCTGACCGACATGTCTGCGCTGAGCGGGACGATGAGGACTGTGAGCATCGGCCTCTACAGGCTCTGCCAGGACCTCAGGCTGATGTTCTCAGGGCCGCTGACCGGCCTAGGCGAGATCGACATACCGACCCAGGAAGAGGTAGCCGGGAGCAGCATCATGCCCGGGAAGACGAACCCGGTCACTGTGGAGAGCGCCCTGCTGGCGTCGGCCGAGGTAGCAGGGCTGGACGGTGCGAACGCCATAGCCGCCTCACTCGGGGAGTTCGAGCTCACAATGGGCGTGCCCCTCATGGGCTACAACGTGGTCCTCCAGGCGAAACTTCTCTCTGAGGCCCTGCGCAAGGTCGCGTCCCTGGTGATCGACCACGTCGTGCCGATGAAGGCCCGGGCACTGGGGTACGCGGAGACGAGCCAGGCGCTGGTCACTCTGGTCTCACCGAAGATAGGCTACGACAAGGCTTCGGCCCTGGGCAAGAAGATTGCCAAGGGGACCCCCATCAGGCCTGCGCTGAGGGACCTTGGCCTGAGCGCCAAGGAGATCGAGTCGGTCCTCGACATGAAGAACCTGGTGAAGCCTGGGATACCCGCGAAGAAGATCTAGCGCATTTTCAGCCGAAAACGGGCATATTCAGCGCCGCACCCTGACGCCAATCTTCTCCATCAGCTTCCCCAGCTCGGAGTCGTCGACGGCGTCCATCCTCAGGTATCTCAGGATCGCATTCTCTTCCATGCCGACCCGCCTCGCCTCGGCAACCGTAGCCCTGTAAGCTTCGAGTTCGGTGGGCCTCTCCACATACTCGAAGGCCTGGTCGTAGAGCTCCTTGCCCTCCAGGAACTGCCTGACGTGCACCAGGACGTGGATTACGTCCAGGTAGAGGAAGTCGGTCTTGGCTGAGACGAGGTGCTTGGAACCTATGCATATGGTGCCGGTGTCTCTGTCCAGCCAGAGCCCGGAGTCGCCCCGCTCCACCCTCATCTTCAGGTGCCTCAGGATCTTGGTCATCTGGGCCCTGGACCCGAACACCTTGGACAGCGCAGGGGAGGCCTCGAGCCCCGAAAAGACCTCGGAGAGCTTGTACTCCCCCACCCCCGCACTCCGCCTTACCCGAAAAGACCTAACTCTCACGCTGAAACCCGAAAGGCGCGCCGGCAATCAAAAGTTCCGAACTCAAAAAGTCATATTGTTGCGGTGAAGATTGGTTCACACGGGGCTCCGAGGGGGCCCCAGGGGATAGGCTTACGTTGCACGCTCGGGACAGATAAGGGGGGACTCGATTGATCGCCTCTCTGAGCGGCATCAGAGGCATTCTGAACGAGGACATCGCCCTGACAGACATCGCGAGGTTCGCGTCCAACTTCGCCGAAGCCACAGGCGGCGGTGAATTCCTCCTCGCACGAGACACGAGAAGGACTGGCCCCGCCATCAGCAGGGCCGTCGCCGCGGAGTTCATGGCCTCGGGGGGGACCGTGCTGGACTATGGGGTCATCTCGACGCCTGCCCTCTTCAGAGAGAGCAGGGTGAAAGGCGTCCCGGCCGTGATGGTGACCGCCTCCCACAACGAGCCTGAGTACAACGGTTTGAAGTTCATCGCTGGGGGCGCCGGGATCGGGAAAGTGATGTTCGAGAAAGTGGTCGGGAAGCGGCTCTCGGGAGGGAGACAGTTCAGCCAGGGACGGCTGATCCGCCCTGTGAGGCCGTGCTATGTGGACAGCCTGGCTGAGATGTACGGGGAGGGCTCGTGCGCAGGCATGAATGTGGCTGTAGACCTCGGAGGAGGGGCGGCCATCTCCCACGCGGTCCCCCTGCTGCGGCGGCTGGGATGCCAGGTGACTTCGATCAACGACGCATACTCGGTGTTCACGCGCACGGTGGACCCTGTAGCCGATGACCTCGGGCTCCTGCGGAGGACGGTGAAGGCCAAGGGGTGCGCCATAGGGCTTGGGTTCGACTGTGACGGCGACAGGCTCGTCATAGTGGACTCTTCCGGGAGGAAGAGGAGCGGAGACTACATGCTGACCCTCGCGCTCCGACGCCTGATGCGGGAGACCGGCGAGAGCCAGGTGGTCGTGTCCGTGGACACGACCCAGGCTGTGGATGACGTTGCCAGGGAGGCCGGCGGCAAGGCGTTCAGGGCCAGGGTAGGGGAGGCCAACGTGGTACGCGTGATGAGGGAGAAGGGCGTCCGCCTAGGAGGGGAAGGGAGCAGCGGCGGGTTGATCGATGGCGAATTCAACTTCTGCAGGGACTCGATGCTGGCGGCCCTGGCCATCATCAGGGCCCTGCGGGACGATGGGGACAGCCTGTATTCGTCTGTCCCCGAGTACCACCAGGAGAGGGTCGCCCTCCGCATGCCCAGGGCGAAGGCTGAGAGGGCGTTCAAGGCCTTGGCACGGAGATACGACCACCCCGACCTTTCTGACGGCCTCAAGGTCGCCCTCCCCCGTCGGTCATGGGTCCTGATGCGCCCGTCGGGGACCGAAGATGTGGTCAGAGTCTCTGCAGAGGCGCCGTCGGCTGCCAGGGCCAAGAGCATCGCGAGGGAGTTCGCCAGGAAGCTGGGCGGGCTGGGTTCCTAGGATGCCCGACGAGTTCGAAGTCATAGCGGCGATGGCGAGGGCCGCGGGGAAGCCTCCCAGGGGATACAGCGCGATAGGGGACGACGTGGCTGTCCTCCCCTCGAGGCCGGGCCGGGTTGTCCTGAAGGCCGACATGCTGGTGGAGCACACCGACATGCCCCCGGGGATGACCTACAGACAGGCCGCGAGGAAGGCCGTCGCCATGTGCGTCAGCGACTTCGCCGCCAAGGGGGTGCAGCCAGACTCGTTCATGATTTCCCTCGGCCTCAGGGCCGGGACGAGAAAGGGAGACGTGGAAGGGCTCGCACTGGGCCTGAAGGACGCCGCGGAAAGGTGGGGGGTCCACCTGGTCGGCGGCGACACCAACGAGGCGGAGGAGCTGGTGATAGGGTGCACGATGGTCGGCTTCGCGCAGAAGGTGGTCGACAGGGCCGGGGCCTCTCCGGGGGACGCCCTTGTGGTCACGGGGCGGTTCGGGCTCCCCCCTGCGGGGCTGAAGATCATGATGGGCCGCGCGAGGTCGGAGGCGCGGTTCGAGGAGAGGGCGAGGGCGAGCGTCCTTGCCCCCGAGCCAGACGTCGGGGTCGGCGTCGCCCTGGCGCCCTACCTGACCTCGGCCATGGACTCGAGCGACGGGCTCGCCAGGAGCCTCCACACGCTAGCCCGAGCCAGCGGGGTGGGCTTCGAGGTGGGACAGCTCCCCTCGGCCAGAGGCGTGAGGGAGTTCGCCGCAGCGAACAGACTGGACAGCGACAGGCTGACTCTGGAGGGAGGGGAAGAGTATTTCATCGTGGGGACGGTCAGAGCCCAGGAGATACAGGCGGCCAGGAGAGCCGCTAGGAGAGCCGGAGGGGAGCTGATCGCCGTCGGCCGGGCCACGAAACGGAGGGCTGTGGCACTGAAAGCAGGCAGAAAGCTCAGGAAGATCAGAGACGGGGGCTGGACTCACCTACGCCGACGCTGACTTCGCTACCTTCGCGAACCTCTTGACCAGCTGGTCGGCGTCCTCCTGGGAGTCCGACTCGGCGAAGATCCTTACGATCGGTTCCGTCCCGCTCGGCCTGACCAGCACCCATGAGTGCGTCCCGGTCCACGCCTTGATGCCGTCCACCTTCTCCACATCCCCCTTCGCCTGCTTCTCGACAGCTTTCATTACGGCGTCGACTTTCTTCGGGTTCACCTCTACCTTGGTCTTCGCCTGGTAGTACTTCGGGACGACGAACGACAGGACTTTGGACAGGGCCATCCCTTTCCTCGCCAGGCATTCGAGCATCAGCGCCGTGGTCATCCCTCCGTCGCGGACCGCGATGTGAGGCTGATAGATGCACCCGCCGTTCTCCTCGAAACCGAAGACTGCGTTCCGCTCGATGATCGTCCTCGCTATCTCCACCGCCCCGACCTTGGTGCGCAGCACCTTCGCTCCGTGCTTCTTGGCCACGGCCTCGACCGCCTGGCTGGACGCGACCGAGGTGACCAGCATCCCGCCCGGGTGCCTGTCGAGGACGAAGTCTGCCACAAGGCAGCCGCTCTGGTCTCCCCAGAGGACCCGCCCCCCTTCGTCGCAGAACATGGACCGGTCGCCGTCCCCGTCGTAGGCCACCCCCAGGTCAGCCCCGGCGGCTTTCACGGCGGCCGAGAGGTCGCCCAGGGTGTCCGGGGTAGGCTCCGGGCCCCTCCCCGGAAAGCTCCCGTCGACGGTCGAGTTCAGGGTTATCACCTTGCAGCCGAGGGACTCGGCGATGTAGGGCGCCGCCACAGACTGCGCTCCGTTGCCCAGGTCCATGACGATGGTGAACTTCCTGGCTGCGATTGCCCTGGCGTCGACCCTGGAGAGGACCCCCTTCTGGTAGGCTCTCACCACAGAGCCCTCCTGCCTTGCCACGCCGATGGACTTCCAGTCTGCCTTCGTCTGTGACTTTTCGAAGTAGATCTTCTCTATCCGCTGTTCGTCGAGCCTGGGGATCTCGACCCCGTCGGACCCCGACACCTTCAGGCCGTTGTACTGAGGAGGATTGTGAGAGGCGGTCACCATCACCCCGCCCCTGAATCCCATGGCCTTCACTGCGTACTGGAGTGCCGGCGTGGGAACAAGGCCAGCCTCGGCTACGTCTCTCCCGGAGCTGAGCAGACCCGACGAGACGGCGTTGGCCAGGGCAGGCCCCGACAGGCGGCCGTCCCTCCCCAGCAGCACCTCGCCGCTGCCGAAGTATGTGCCGACAGCCTCAGCTAGGCTGATGGCGAAATCGAGGTCGTGAGATACGCCTGGGACGAACCGGACCCCGTTGGTTCCGAAAAGCCGCTGCTGAAGTGCGGCCAACTCCTGACGATTCGCCCTGGCTGTGATAAAACCTCAGATTCTGGCAATGAGTGGGAGGCGGGT
>JBJKSN010000098.1:0-4461 GCA_046703945.1 Nitrososphaerales archaeon
GAGGCGCAGAGAAGGGTGCAGGCCTTCAAGGGGCTGGTGAAACAGAACCAGATCTCCGCCTACTATGTGATACTCAGGGCTAGGGGGATGGACTGCGGCTCACCTAGGAGGCCCATCCTCCCCCTGGACGGCGCCGAGGCGAAGCGGCTCACCGACGGACTGAAAGCCCTGGGCCTGCCCTAGGCGAGCGCCGCGACTTCTTTGTGCCTGAAGCAGCTGGTCAGGTGGTCGTTGACCATCCCGGTGGCCTGCATGTGGGCATAGCAGATGGTGGGTCCGACGAACCTGAACCCCCTGGCCATCATGTCCTTGCTCATGGCCTGCGCCTCGGGGGTCACCGCCGGGATGTCCTTGAGGGCGCGCCACCTGTTGGCCTTCGGCTTTCCGCCGACGAACCTCCAGACATACCCGTCGAAGGACCCGAACTCCTCCTGTACCCTGACGAAGGCTTTCGCGTTCTGCACCGCGGAGTTGACCTTCAGGCGGTTCCTGACTATGCCTGGGTCTGCGAGGAGCCTGGCGACCTTCCTCTGGTCGTACCTCGCGACCCGCTCCGGGTTGAACCATTCGAAGGCACGCCTGTAGTTCTCCCGCTTCCTGAGGATGGTGTACCAGCTCAGGCCTGCCTGGGCGCCCTCGAGGACCAGGAACTCGAAGAGCAGCCGGTCGTCGTGCAGGGGTACCCCCCACTCCCTGTCGTGATATTCCCGGTACAGAGGCACGTCCAGCGAAGACCACCCGCATCTCTTCACGGAACCCACGGCGGCGGGGCTTCCCGGGGATGGATTCAACCCTTCCGGCCCGGGGGAAGACGTATACGCCCCTCCGGCTGGCCAGGGCCGTGCCTGTCTGCCCAAAGTGCGGGAAGCTGATCAGTGCCAAGAAGTTCAAGAGGCATCTGGAGCGGTGCGGCTCCACCCACAAGCACCACACGGCGCCTCTCTCCTCGGGGGACAACTTCCTCGAGCGGGTATGAAGCTTAAAACCACCCCGTGAGCCAGCCGCTTTCAGGTGCCCTGGTCGTATAGAGGTCAGTATGCTGCCCTGTCATCGGCTACGCGCCGACAGAGCGGCAGCGACCCGGGTTCGAAATCGCTGAGACGAAAGTCCCGGCCAGGGCGCCATCTACCGTAGCGTGTCTTTCACGCAGGCGAAGAGGCGAGCTTGGCAGATGGCGGCGCACTCGGCCCCTCAGGAGCGGCGGGGCTCTCCTTCTCGCCGTTCATGCTCTCATAGTCCCGCTGTATCTTCGGCCCTATCAGGACGAACCCGAAGAAGACCGCCATGGTGAATGCCGCCACGGAGTACCACCCCCAGGCCGGCGCGAAGGCGAGCAGCTGGAAGCTGGCCGGCCCGACGGCCGCGGCCGTGGACCTCCCGGACGACGTCGCGGCGTAGTAGTACCCCTGGTATGTCCCCCTGTTACCCGACCGCGAGAAGAGCGCCATCACGGTCTGCGACGGGACGGTCGCCATGATCTCGCCCAGGGTGAGGACGACCATGACGGCCTCGTACTGCAAGAACCCGGTGGAGATGCCGGCCATCAGGAAGCTGGCGACCACCAGGAGGGGCGAGAGGAGGAGGGGGAACACCAGCGTCCTCGCCTTCTGGACCATGTTGATGAGGGGGAGCTGGAGGAGAACGATGACGCCGCCGTTGGTGGCGAAGAGGTATCCTATCTCGGTGTTGCTGAAGTGAAGGAAGTATGATACGTAGAGCGCCAGGGGCTGGATTTCATACCCCACGGCGAAGTACAGGCCGGCAGCGAGGAGAAGGAAGCCTATGATGTTCCTGTCATTCCTCCAGGACAGCAGCCTCCGCGAGTGCCTCTCGCCGGCTTCCCTGGGCGCCCTGACCCCTCCAGGGATCCGCAGGGCCGTGAGCAGTATAACCGGGACGACCATGGCGGCGCTGATGAAGAAGACTATCGCGTAGCCGAAGGCGTCGGTGACGGGGCCTCCCAGCGCCGGCCCGATGGCGAAACCCAGGTTCCCCCCTATGGTCAGCAGGTTGTATCCGGGCCGGATCTGGTCCACCGGGTGGCCTGCCACTATCGACCCGGTGGCGGGGCGGGAGAACCCCCTCAGGAACGAGAACATCGGGTAGAGGACGAAGAAGTAGAGCGCCGGCGAGTTGTCGAGGATCATGAACCCCAGGGCGACCGACGTGACGAGCGAAGTGAAGTATCCGACCAGCATCACCCGCTTGGGACCGACGGCGTCGGTCAGCCTCCCGCCCACTAGCTGGCTCGCCAGGGTTACCACACCGGCGGCGAAGTAAACCACGCCTGTGGTGGCGAGGCTGACTCCCCTGACCTCGAGGAGGTAGAGGCCGAAGAACGGCATGGCCATGGAGAACCCGAACGAGTTGAGCGTCCTGATGGCGAATAGCGCCCAGGCCTCCCCCTGGAGGCCTCTGAGCCCGTCGAGCCCGTACCTTGAAGAAAACGACAAACCTCGAACCGCCTCTGTCCCCGGCCCCGCGGCCGGGCCCTACTGTCTGAACCCTAGCCCAGCAGAATCCATCTTCTTTACGCAGTCGCCGCAGCGGAGCCCCCGCGGGGTCCGGTAGAGCCTGACCTTGGCCCCGCACTGGGGGCACTCCTTGTACTGGCCCTTGGACTGGAGAGCTGGTTCCTCCATGGAGCCGCCCCCTCGCGCGCCCTCTTCTTATCCGCTACTGAAGGCGCTTCCCTGTCTTAAATACGGGTGCCGGGGCCGCCCCTCAAAGTGTCAGTACATCAGTCCGGGGGTGCCCACAGCTGAGCGGCTTCGAGTCGTTCCCCCTGAGTCCAGCCATAAAGAAGGGGGTCGCTGCGTCGGGATACGTCAGGCCGTTCCCCATACAGGCCCAGGCCATAGGGCCCCTCCTGGAGAGGAGGAACCTCATAGGCCAGGCGAAGGCCGGCTCGGGGAAGACCCTGGCGTTCGGCATCCCGGTGGTTCAGTCCGTCGACGTGTCCCAGGGGCGGACCCAGGCCCTGGTCCTCGCTCCCACGAGGGAGCTCGCGGTGCAGATCACCCTTGAGCTCCAGAAGATCGGCTCCTACACCCCGGTGAGGGTGGTGACCATCTACGGCGGGCAGTCGATGAACGTGCAGCTGGACGCCCTCCGGAGGGGGGCCCACATAGTGGTCGGGACCCCGGGGAGGACCATCGACCACATCAAGAGGGGGACGCTCAGGCTGGACTCGGTCAAGTTCGTGGTCATCGACGAGGCAGACGTGATGCTCGACATGGGCTTCATCGACGACGTCGACTTCATCCTCGACAAGACGCCGACGGCGAGGCAGACGGCCCTGTTCTCGGCAACGATGCCCAGGTCCATAGTCCAGCTCTCCCAGAGGTACGTCCCCGACCCCGTCAGGGTGATGGTCGACGAGAACGAGCCGTCGGCCGAGACCCTGGAGCAGTTCTACGCCAGGGTGGAGCGGGACAAGAAGCTCACGCTGCTCCTCGACATCCTCGAGAAGGAGAACCGGAAGAGCGCGGTGGTATTCTGCAGGACGAGGCACGGCACCATCAGGCTGGCCAGGGAGCTCGAGCGGCGCTTCCTCAGCGTGGTGTCGCTCCACGGGGACCTCTCCCAGAGGCAGCGCGACCATTCCATGGGGCTCTTCAGAGCCGGCAAGGCAGACGTGCTCGTGGCCACAGACGTGGCGAGCCGGGGGATCGACGTCCGCCAGGTGGACTGCGTCATAAACTACGACGTCCCCGAGGACCCGACGGTGTACTTCCACAGGGTTGGGCGGACGGCCCGCGCCGGCGACAGGGGCCGGTCCTACACCTTCGTCAGCTGGGACGAGGAGGGGGACTTCGCCCGCATAGCGGCCCTGGCCAAGGCGCCCATCAACCCGCTGCGGGAGGAAGACGCCAGGAAGAGGCCGAGGCCATCGGTGTCGTCGAAGGGCCCGAGGCCCTGGAGGCACAACCGGGGCGAGAGGCACAGGGGCAGGCCGAGCCGCTGGCGGCGATATCGTTAAAATCATCCGGCTGACAGCATAGAGTGAGACACGTTGGGAAAGAGAAAGGTCCTCAGCGAGGCCAACCTGAAAGAGCTCGTCATGCCCCAGCAGGGCGAGATCCTCGGCCGGGCCATCAAGATGACGGGCGGGGACCAGGTGATAGTGAAGTGCTCCGACGGCGCCACGAGGATGTGCAGGATAAGGGGGAAGCTGAAGCGGAGGATGTGGATACGCGAGGGTGACATAGTCCTGGTCGCCCCCTGGGACTTCGACAATAACAAGGCGGACATACTCTGGCGGTACATCCAAGCCCACACCCAGTGGCTCGACGCCAACGGGTACCTGAAGGGAATTTAGGCCGAGGGCATTTACGCCCCGTCTTCGGGGACGCAGCCATGGCGGAGGGTTATGACTTCGACGTCCTCGTCGTGGGTGCCGGCGTCCTCGGCGTCACCACCGCCTACTGGCTCTCTGGGCTCTACGACTGCAGGATAGCG
>JBJKSN010000099.1:0-6360 GCA_046703945.1 Nitrososphaerales archaeon
CCTCATCACCTCGGGGAGCTCGGCGTTCGGCTCGCTCGCCTCTCTGATGACGGCCAACCAGCTGTTCGTGTTCCCGCTCCTCCTCGGCGCGTCCGGCATAGTCGGGTCGATCCTGGGCGGGCTCTACATCAGGAAGAGCATATCGAAGGACCCCATGGGCGCCCTGAACACATCGCTGATCATCTCCGCCGTCATCGCCATAGTGATAGACGCCGTGGCCGCCGAGTACGTCTTCAAGGGGAACTCACTCGGCTGGTCGCTGCTGGCCAGCGCCGCGGTGGGCATCGTCGTCGTGGTGGCCATCGAGAAGGTGGCCGACTACTTCACCTCGTACAACTACAAGCCGGTGAAGTTCGTGGCCGAGGCGAGCCAGACCGGGGCCGCGACCAACTTCCTCGCTGGGTTCTCCAGCGGGCTGCAGAGCACAGCCCCGTCGGCCGTGGTACTCGTCCTTGCCATACTTGTCTCCTATTTCATAGGCTACTACTCCACCCCTGCGAGCGTGGCCGAGTCGTCGAGGATCCTGGTCGGGGTCTACAGCACGGCCGTGGCCGCCATGGCGGAGCTTTCGCTCACCGGTGTGATAATGTCCATCGACTCCTTCGGGCCCATCACGGACAACGCCAACGGCATCGTCGAGATGGCCGGGCTGGAGGCGGGGGTCAGGGAGGTGACCGACGAGCTCGACGCCGTGGGGAACACCACCAAGGCCACGACGAAGGCGTTCGCTGTCATGTCCGCGGCCCTGGCGGCGGTGGCGCTCTTCTTCGCCTTCCAGGACGAGGCGAACAAGCTCATCGCCCAGCACAACCTTTTCGCGAAGTACGGCCTCGCCCAGGGGGCGAGCCTCACGTTCGCCCTGAGCGACCCCAGGGTGGTCATCGGCATATTCGTGGGCGCCCTGCTCCCGTTCTACTTCTCGAGCTTCCTCATACAGGCAGTCGGCCGCGCGGCCATCAAGATGGTCAACGAGGTCCGGCGCCAGTTCAAGGAGATCCCCGGCATCATGGAGGGGACGGCCAAGCCGGACTATGCAAAGTGCGTCGGCATCAGCACCACAGCCGCCCTGAGGGAGCTCGCCAAGCCCGCCCTCCTCGCGGTGGCCACCCCGCTGGTGGTGGGTTTCATACTCGGTCCGCTGGCCCTGGGAGGCCTGCTCATAGGGAGCGTGGCGTCCGGCGTGTTCCTGGCGTTCATGATGACCAACGGCGGGGCCGCCTGGGACAACGCGAAGAAGTACGTCGAGCTAGGCAACTTCGGCGGGAAGAAGACCCCGACCCACGCCGCGGCCGTTATGGGGGACACGGTGGGAGACCCGTTCAAGGACACCGCGGGCCCGGCCATCAACTCGCTGATCAAGGTCCTCAACACCATCTCCATAGTGTTCATCTCGGCCATAGTCCTGTTCGCGATCTTCGTCTAGCCTCGCGGGGAGGTCTACCTCGGCAGGGCCGCCGCAGGGGGTTGAGTCAACCTGGGGTCACGTCGGAGGCCGCCCTCAGCGCTTCGCACCTGGGCGGACGCTCAGCGACTCCAGGAACCACTTGAAGGACTCGTAGAGGGACCAGTAGGCCTTCCGGTCCATCAGGTTCTTGACCAGCGCGGCGGACCCCTCCTCGGCCATCACGATGAACTCGGCCGCCCGTCTGGTGTCGACGTCCGGCCGCAGGTAGCCTGCTGCGCGCGCCTTCCTCAGGTACTTCTCTGTCTCGCCTATCCACAGGCTCAGCACCCCCCGCAGCTTCTCCCCGAAGACCGTGTCGACGGGGGACATCTCCTGGGTCAGGTTGTTGAGGGGGCACCCCAGGGACATCTCTTCGTCCGTGGTGGCCTCCATGTTCTTCCTGAACCTGGCTATCATTCCCTTGACCGGGTCCCCGTAGGCCGCCAGAGGCCTGGTCCAGCGGTCGAGCATCATCTCCTTCAGGACCTCGTCTGCCAGAGCGTATCCGAGTTCCTTCTTGGTAGGAAAATAGTGGAAGAAGGCTCCCTGGGTCACTCCCGCGGCCCCGACGATTTCGTCTACGCTCGACGCCCTGAACCCCTTCCTGTAGACGACCTCCTGCGCCGCCTCCAGTATGCTCGACCGGGTCTTCGCTGGGTCCCTCAACGGGGTAATCGCCGTCGTCTGAGTTAATATAGTATTTGCTATGTCTGACCTTCGCCAGCACCCACAAGTCAGGCGAAGCAAGCCTTATCTAACGTCGGCTAACATAGTGACTACTATGTCACATCGCCAGACTCTAACGAAGCCCCTTCGGAGGGAACGCTCCTGAAGCTCCTCGAAGGGAAGACCGCCGTGGTCTACGGAGCCGCCGGCGGGATAGGAAGCGCCGTCTCGAAGGCGTTCGCCAGGGAAGGCGCGAAGGTCTACCTCGCCGGGCGGACCGAGAGCAGCCTCAGGTCGCTCGCGGCGGAAATCGCGAAGGTGGGAGGGAGCGCGGAGGCCACCCCGGTCGACGCGCTGGACTCGGAGGCCGTCGAGCGGCACCTGCAGAGGGTAGTCGCAGACACCGGCCGCCTGGACGTGTCCTTCAACCTGATCTCGGTCGACGTCAAGATGGGCTCGAAGCTGACGGATCTCTCGGCCAAGGAGTTCGCAGAGGCGGCCTTCGCCAAGACCCGGTCCTACTTCATCACCGGGATCGCTGCCGCCAAGATAATGCAGAAGCAGGGGAGCGGGGTGATACTCGGGCTGACCACGGGCCTCGGCAGAATCCCCGTCCCCGAGACCGGGATATTCCCGGTGGAGAACGGGGCCATAGAGACCCTGTACAAGCAGCTCGCCGTCGAGTCAGGTCCCCACGGAGTTAGGGTCGTCTGCCTGCGGACCGGCGGGACCCCGGATAATCCCGTCCTGCAGGCGGTGTACGAGGAGCTCGCCAGGGTGAGGGGGACCACGAAGGAGGCCGTGGAAAAGGAGCAGGCCCAGGTCACGTCCCTCAAGCGCCTCCCTCGGATGGGCGAGGTGGCCAACGCCGCGGTGATGATGGCCTCGGACTACGCCAGCGCCATAACCGCGACCCCGGTGAACGCCACCTGCGGAGAGCTAGTAGACTAGCGACCCCCGGGGTGCGAAACGGGCCATCGGGGATAGAGAGGTGGGGATGGGATCACCGGTGGCGTTCCCACTTTCGGACCCATGTGAATGCGCTCACTGACGGTCAGCGACTGCAGGCGCACGCGTAACCGCTCCGCCACCCCACCGCGAGGGCGCCTCCTCAGCGATGATAATTATGCGTTGCACGGCCTGAGCCCGCGTCTGCCCCTGCGAGGCAAGAGTAAATAGCGCGGCTGGGCTCCTCCCGCCATGAGCAACGACGAAGCGAACGTCTTCCCGGGGAACTGGGACGTCGTCTCCGAGACGCTCCTGCGGACCTACGACCTCTGGTTCCCACAGAACTGGGGCCCGGCCGACCTCCCCTGGGACGAGTGCGACGCGAAGAACTTCTCCTCCGACGAGGGGGTGGCCCAGGCGTACTGGCTCTCCAAGCTCGCGCTCTTCGAGAAGTCGGGGATAGGGGCCTTCGGCGCTGCCGCCGTCCAGGCCGCGACCCACCAGTTCGAGGACCCGACCAAGAAGTTCCTCTCGGCGGTGGCCTTCGACGAGTGCAGGCACGACGAGGTCTGCCGCAGGGCCTGCGCCCGCGTCTGCCCCAACTTCCCCTACCGGTTCAAGCCAAAGTCCACGCTGGAGGAGAAGGCTCACCGGAACATCATGGCCCTCTATGAGAACGGGGCCCGCTACTGGAGCGCCTTCAACCAGGCCTGGGGGAAGTATCCGCTGGAGCTGATATTCTCCAGCTTCTTCTTCGCCGAGATCGGGGCCCAGCTGATATTCAAGGAGGTGGGAGAGAGGTCCACCAACAAGGTGTACTCCACAGCGTTCAAGAACATAACCAGGGACGAGTCCAGGCACCTCACCGGGACCCTGGCGATGCTGGAGCGGCTCGCCGAGAGGATGAGCGCCGACGACAAGGCGAAGATATCGAGGCAGCTCAAGCACGGCTTCATCTACCTCTCCCCCCTCCTGTTCAAACCCATGAGCGACTTTTGGAAGCTCCCAGACGACTTCTTCGAGTACGACCAGAAGCTCGAGGACCTGGCCGCCAGGTCCGGGCTCGGTGTCCCCAAGGCGGAGGACCGCTCCGAAGCGTGGCTGAAGGCCATATCCCGCCACAGGTCTAAGATCGAGGAGCTGGGCATCCCGGTCCCCGAGATCAAGGAGATAGGCCTCGCCGGGCTGGAAGTGGACGTGAAGAAAGGGGACGAGATAATCGCTACGCCGCTCTAGGGCGCCAGCTCTCCACCATCAGCAGGAGCGGGGCAACGAAGACAAGGGTGAGGGCTCCGCACCAGACCCAGCCCGCCTGGTACCCGTATCCTTCGACGACGTAGGAGAAGAAGATGGGCGGGAAGAAGGACCCGGTCAGCGAGAGGCTGTTGATCCATGCAAGGGCCAGGCTCTCGTACTCCTTCCCCGCCCTGTTGAGCTCCCTCGCCCCCGCGAAGGCGAAGGTGTACCCCACGCCTGAGACCAGGCCGGCCAGGGAAGAGCAGACCACCGCGGCCAGCAGCGACGGGTACGCGCCCAACGCGAGGGCTGCGGCGCTCCCGACCAGGGACGCGACCATCACCATCCTGTGCCGTGCGAGGACGTCGAAGGCCCGCCCTCCCCAGAGTGAGGTGAAGATCGGTATGACGTACACGAAGGACGTCGCCCCGCTGGCGAGGGCCCCCGAGACTCCCAGGGCCCTCACGCCATAGAGCGTCATGAACCCGGCGATGACCGTGGCCGCTATGCCGAAGCCTATGGTCCCGAGGCCCAGGAGGATGAGCTGCCTGTCCCCTATCACAGCGACCAGGGCCTTCCTGTCTACCCGGGGCGCCTTGACCGCTCCGGCCGAGGGGACGAAGAGGGCCACTATGACGCCGGTCGCCAGGCCCAGGACCCCGGACAGCATGAGGCTCGGTCTCCAGCCGGTCACGGACGCCAGCACCACCCACCCGAATATCCCCACGATCCCCCCGAGGTCGAAGGCCGAGTTCATCACGCCGACCCCCATCCCGGACTTCCCCCCGCGAAGGAGGCCCGCTATGATGACCGTCGCGGGCGCGAAGACGAAGGCCATCCCCCAGCCGACCAGGAACCTGAGCACGGCCACCTCGACGATGTCCGCAGCGAAGGACGTGGCGATGACTGATATGGACGAGAGGAATATCCCGAGGACCACCACCCTCTTGGGCCCCCACCTCGCGGCGAGGACCCCGCCCGGGAGCTGCAGCAGCCCAAGGCCGAGGTAGAATGTCGCGGTGACGAGCCCCAGCCCCGACACCCCGGCGCCGAGGTCTGGTCCCATCAGATAGAATATGGCTCCGACGTTGACCCAGTTGATCGCATAGATGATGCGCGCCACCACCAGAGACCCGGAGGCCCGAGGCCCCTGCACAGAACTGATCAACCGGAGGACGCCCGGCGCAGACGCCCTATAATCAAATCGCAGCGTTTGGAATGCCGCCTTCCCAGGGCGGCGAGGCAAGAATCTCGTCCCTTGGCTCTGAATCGGCTCGACGCCAAGGTCAGGCGAGACTGCGCTCCTCTATGGCCCGCGCCGCGATTGGCGAAATCAGAAATGCAAGACGGTAGGAGCCATCCGTAGCTGCCGAATCTCGAAGAATCTGGGGCGCCTCTGCTTCGGCACCTAGCCGTTAGAATCCCAAATCGCCCCTAAAGCCGTCCCACAACCGAAAAAACCCCAATTTGGGCCCCGTTGGCTCAGGTTTATATAGCAAACTGCTCCGATTGGTTGCCGAGGCAATCGCAGTGGTAACTGGATACTGCGTCTACGAGAAAAAGAAAAACCGGGAGATCAAGAATCCCAAGCAAATCAAACTGAAGAACGGCCGCCCCGCCATCAAGGGCACCTGTGCCTCCTGTGGCAAGGCCATCTTCAGGATTGGCAAGCTCAAGTAGATTCTAGTCTCCCGTCCCTTTTATTTGCGGCTCCTGGG
Organism: Nitrososphaerales archaeon; assembly: GCA_046703945.1. Taxonomy (GTDB): domain Archaea; phylum Thermoproteota; class Nitrososphaeria; order Nitrososphaerales; family Gagatemarchaeaceae; genus UBA183. Next base: position 6,013 of record JBJKSN010000099.1, read on the forward strand.
CCCCGCTTTCATGGACAGCCTCGGCCGAGGGAGGAACCTCGCCGTCCTCTCACTGTAATCGGCATAGCGGGAGCCGAACCTCGATTCAAGCATCGCTTCTTCTTCCTCGCTGATGAGGTGGTATCCTGGTATGCCGAGGAGGAGGACAGCCGAGAGCGGGTCCCCCGAAACGGCGAAAATCCCCAGGAACATCAGGATGTACCCGGTGTAGGACGGATGCCGAATGTACCTGTAGGGCCCAGACACCACCAGCTCGTGGCCCTTGGGCATCCTCCAGCCGACGGCGTGCCTCCCCCTCGCCAGAACGCTCCAGGAAAAGAGGGCGGACCCGGCCGCGAAGAGACCCGT
>JBJKSN010000100.1:0-9321 GCA_046703945.1 Nitrososphaerales archaeon
GCCTGAGTCCCTCTTCGACGGCGTTCTTGTCGAAGACGCTCATCTTTCCCGCCGCCCCCGCCAGGACAGGGCTCCCGCCTTGGTCGAGTTTGAGCTCGGCCTCATCCACTGCGTGCTTCACGCAGACCGCGATCTTCATTGTGACCGAGCCAGCTCCCGCCTGGATATCAGCATTCGGAGGACCTCCGAGGTCCCTTCGCCTATGGTGAGGAGCCGGGCGTCCCTCCAGTGCCTGTGGAGGTCTTCGGTGGTGTACCCGTAGCCGCCGTGGATCTGTATGGCGTCGTCGCACGCCTTCAGGGACATCTCCGTGGCGTACACCTTGGCCTGGGAGGCCTCGGAAGCGTAGTCCCCTCCCAGCTCCTTGAGCCTCGACGCGTAGAGGTAGAGGAGCCTGCCGGCGTTTATCCCTATCTTGGTGTCGGCCAGCTTCTCCCTGACCAGCTGGAAGTCCGCGATGGCTTTGCCGAACGCGCGCCTCTGCCTGGCGTAGGCCAGCGCCTTGCCGTAGGCCAGCTGAGATATGCCTACGTTGAGGGCCGCGACCACGATCCTCGCTCCGTGGAGGACCTCCTTCGCGTAGTCTGCTCCCTTCCCCTCCTCTCCGACGAGGTTCTCCTCTGGGACCCTGCAGTCCGAGAACACGACCTCGCGGGTCTTCGAACCTCTCATGCCGAGCTTCTTCAGCTCGGCGCCGAACTTCAGCCCTGGGTTGGGGGCATCCAGCAGGAAGCACGAGGGCCCCTTGGGGGTCTTCGCGAACACCAGGTACACGTCCGCCTCGCCGGCGTTGGTGAGGAACATCTTCGACCCGTTGATCGCGTACTCCCCTCCGCGCTTTTCGGCCGTGGTGGCCATGTTCCCCGCGTCGGAGCCCGAGGCCGGCTCCGTGAGCGCGAACGACGCCAGCTTCTTCCCCTCGATTATGGAGGGCAGGCTCCGCTCCCGCTGGGACTCGGTGCCGAACCTCAGCAGGCCCTCTGCCACCGCGTTATGGATCTCTACGCTCAACGCCATGGAAGCGTCCGCCGCGCCCAGGAGCTCCACCGCCATGGCATAGACCGAGAACGGGAGCCCCAGCCCGCCATACTTCGCGGGGGAGGCGATGAGGCCCATCCCCTGGCTGAAGAGCGCCCTCCTTGGCTCGGCCATCGACACGTCCCCGGAGTCCAGCCCGGGGGAGAGCGGGAGGACCTCCTTCTCCATGAAGGACCCCAGCGAGCTCAGCAGCTCCGAGTACTCCTGGTGCTTGGCTGGGTGGAACAACTGCATGAGCTGCCTGTGCTCCGGGGTGTACAACGACAAATTGGTCCGCTGGGCGATGCCGCGGTCCGAGAGATTTAATCGTTCTCACTAACGCACGAGAATTCCTAAAAGAGCTCGACCCGGGACGCAGGTCGTGAAACTGGCCCGCCGCCTCGCAGACTATGTGACCTCCGTCGATTATCGGGCCATCGACACCAGGACCGTCAGGGAGACGAAGGCGAGGGTGGTCGACGCGGTCGGCTGCGCCATAGGGGCCTACGGCGAGAAGCCGATAGCGATGGCGAGGAGGGCGGCCCTGCGGCTCAGGGGCGGAGGGCCTTCGAGCGTCATCGGGGCGGGGAGGCGGACGTCCCCAGACCTCGCCACATTCGTGAACGGGTTCATGGTCCGCTATTTCGACTACAACGACACATACCTGTCGAAGGAGCCCGCCCACCCCAGCGACAACATCGCCCCTTGCCTGGCAGTGGCAGAGGCGGAAGGCTCCACCGGGAGGGAGCTCATCTCCGCCGCAGTGGCCGCCTATGAGGTCCAGTGCCGGCTCTGCGACGCCGCAGACCTGAGGCACAGGGGGTGGGACCACGTCAACTACGGCCTCGTGTCGTCTTCCCTCGCGGCGTCGAAGCTGATGGGCCTGGACGCGAAGCGGGCAGAGCAAGCGGTGAACATCGCGGTCAACGGCCACGTCGCCATGCGCCAGGTCCGGGCGGGGGAGCTCTCGATGTGGAAGGGCGCGTCCTTCGCGAACGCGGCCAGGAACGGGGTCTTCGCCGCGACCCTGGCCAGGGAGGGGATGACAGGGCCTTCGCCCGTCTTCGAGGGCGAGATGGGCTTCTTCAACCAGGTGTCGGGACCCTTCGACCTGGACACCGGGAGGTTCGGCGGACGCGGCGGGAGATACAAGGTCAACGAGACCTATGTGAAGTACTGGCCGGCGGAGTACCACGCGCAGTCCGCCATCTGGGCGGCGCTGGCGGCCAGGGAGGAGGTGGGAGAGGAGGGAGTGAAGTCGGTCCTGGTGGAGACCCACGAGGCCGGGTACACAATCCTGGGCAAGGACCCGGAGAAGTGGCGACCGGCGACCAAGGAGACGGCCGACCACAGCCTCCCGTACATAGTAGGCATGGCGCTCCTGGAGGGGACCATCGACAACGCGACCTACTCCGACAGGAAGATCAGGTCAGAGAGGAACCTCCGGTTCGTGCGGAAGGTGAAGGTGAAGGAAGACCCCGCCCTGACCTCCCTCTACCCTGCGAAAGGGATGGCCAACAGGATCACGGTGGTCACGAAGGCCGGGTCCACTGTCTCGAAGGAGGTCGACATCCCCCGCGGGCACCCCATGGACCCCATGGGGAAAGAGGAGCTGGAGCGGAAGTTCCTGACCCTGACGGCTGGGAAGCTGTCTCCGCGCGGCGGGAAGGAGCTCCTCGGCCTGCTGTGGGGCCTCGAGGGGGTCGAGGACCTGGGAGACGTCTTCCGCCTGATGAAGGTCTCGGCCCGGGGCCGGGCTGACTGACCTATATCATCGCAGGGCAACCCCCCCTGGCCATGGAGTCAGAAGAGCTCCTCAGGGAGGCATTCGGGCTGAACGCCTACGAGTCGAAGCTCTACGTCGCCCTCCTGGGCCGCGGCATGAAGGCAGGGGAGGCAGCCCAGGCATCCGGCGTCCCCCAATCGCGCACCTACGACACGCTGCGCTCCCTCGAGCAGAAGGGGTTCGTCGTCGAGTCTGACGGCCGCTACAGGTCCTCGGCCCCCTCGGCGGCCCTCGCCTCGAGGATCGCGAAGTATGCCGCCGACTTCGAGTCGGGGCTGGCCGGAAAGCGGGCGGCCATGCAGAAGATCGTCGCCGAGCTCGAGCCGCTCGCCAGGCCCGCGGACGGAGAGCAGGACCCGGTGATGCTGAAGGGGCTCGACAGCATAGCCACGGCCTTCCTCGAAGTGCTTCGCACGTCGGACGACGCGTTCCTGCTCGTCAGAAAGGGGGTCGAGGCCAAGACCGCCTTCCTCGGCGTCCTGGGCCAGGCGAGCAGGAGGCCGAAGCAGGTCAAGCTGATGGTCCCTACGGGCCAAAGGCTGTCCCGGGCCGAGCTGAAGGACGCCGAGGAGAGGGGTCTTGAGGTGCGGCGCTCGGACGGAGTCCTGCTCGACATGATGGCAGGAGACCGCGGAGGGGTCATCATCGGCGTCCCCGCAAGGGGGAGAGACGAGTCGTTCGCCGCGGTGGCCATATGGGTGAGGAGCCCCTCATTCGCCGCCTCCGTGATGGAGTCCCTCGACCAGCGGTGGAGGACGGCGAAGCCCCTTCGGGGCAACCCCTAATTACCACCGCCCAGTGGTAATCTCGTGAAGCTCGGGCTAGGTTTCAACCCGGTCATCAGCATCAAGGACGCCGTGGCGGAGGCGTCCCGCGCGGACTCCCTGGGCTACGACTCGGTCTGGATGCACGAGAGCCTGTACCAGAGAGACGTCGTCACCTACCTCTCGGCCATGGCGTCGCGGACCGCCAGGGTGAGGCTCGCCTCCGGCGTGATCAACACGTTCACCCGTCATCCGGTCACCACGGCGACCACGTTCGCCACGCTCTCTGAGCTCTCGGAAGGGAGGGTGACACTGGGGCTCGGGCTCGGGAGCTTCCCGACCATACCCCTCATCGGCCACAAGATATTCCCGGTGGGAGAGACCAAGCCGATCCGCAGGGTCAAGGAGTACGTGGAGGTGGTCAAGAAGACATGGGAGGGGAAGAAGGTCGACTTCGACGGCGACTTCTTCCACGTCCACGGCCTGACCCTGGGCTTCGAGGTGACGCGGAAGATACCGATATTTGTGGCGTCGCTTTCTCCCAGGACCCAGGCGTTCGCCGCCACGGTCGCCGACGGCGTCATCCTCTCCCCCGCCCTGGGCACGGCCCAGGGGACCGAGGCCATGGTTGGGAACGTCAGGCGGGGGGAGGCGAAGAGGGGACGGGAGGTGGAGCGGGCCTCATACCTGCTGACGTCGGCTGACCGGGACCCGGCCAAGGCCGCCCAGGCGGTCAAGGACTACTACTTCTTCACCTACCAGCTGTCCGAGGTGGTGAAGCCGGAGACGCTCGCGCCCTACGGGGTGAAGGAAGAGACCCTCGGGCGGCTTAGAGAGGCGTGGCGGAGGGGGGACGTGGCCGAGGCGAAGAGGCTGATCCCCGAAGAGGCGGTCGAGGCGCTCACAGTGACCGGCACCCCCGACCACATCATGGAGAGGGTGGACCAATACAGGAGGGCCGGAGTCACGCTCCCCATCCTGATGCCCATAGGAGACGTCAGCTTCGCTGTGAACGAGCTCGCGCCCAGGGCGCGAGCCTAGAACCGGCTCTCTAGGCCACCGGCAGGAGTATGGAGAGGACCAGCGACGCCATGTACAGCACCGAGAACTGGAGCGCCAGGGCCGCGGTCTTCGGGTCGGCCCTGTCTGGGATCGGCCCCCGGAACATCTTCCAGAGCGGGATGGCCCCCGGGAGGGTGACGAGGACGAGGAGCGACCAGGCGCTCACGAAGCCAGAGAGCGCCTCGGCCATGACGAATGCGTAGGCAAGACCGAGGAGGACCCCGTAGGCCCGGGCGGCGGCCCTCTCTCCAAGGCGCACGGCGATGGTCCTCGTGTTGACCGAACCGTCGTAGCCGATGTCCCTGATGTTGTTGGCGAGGAGGACCAGGGCGACGAACATGCCTATGGGCACGGCCCCCACCAGCGGGACCCAGGAGAAAGCCCTGGTCTGGACCATGTAGGCGCCCAGCGGTATGAGGAGCCCCCACATAACGAACACGGTCGCCTCCCCCGCGCCCCGGGCCTTCAGGACGACCGGGTCGGCGGTGTAGAGGACGCTCCCCAGCACTCCCGCTCCCGTGATGAGCAGGATAGCGGGCCCCGCAACCGACGAGAGGTAGGCGGCTGACAGGACGGTGACCGCGTAGAGGCCCAGGGCGAAACCCAGGGTGGTGGCCGGGGAGACCTCGCCCGCCGCGGCCGGGTGCAGCCTGTACTTGGTCGTGGGCGCGCCCTCCTTGTCCACCCCGTGCCTGACGTCGTAGTAGTCGTTGAGGACGTTGGTAGCCGCGTGGAAGGCGACCATCCCTCCCAGGGTCAAGAGATAGAGCGGGACGTCGAAGTCACCGGCGAGGGCGGCGAGGAGGGCGCCCATGGTGACCGAGGAGAACGTCATGGTGAAGGACCAGGGTCTGGCCGAGAGGAACGCGGCCCTTGCGCCCAGCCCCCTGCGGGGTGGGGTCTCGGGGGCAGCCAGTTCGAAGGGGCGGCCCGGGCAGGCGCCAGAGGCCGCTGGGTTGTTTCTCCTCCCCATGGAAGGATTACCACCTCTCGGTGGTAATATTAAGATTGGCAGGGCGACCTGGTCGCCGCCCCGACCCGGAGCGGCGGGCGATGGGAATTTAACACCCGGTCGTCGCGGCTTCGAGTTGGACAAGGGGAAGAGGGCGGCCCTGGGGCTGGCGGTCGTAGCGGCCGCGATGATGCCGCTCTTCGTCTTCCCGAAGGGCGACTTCGCCCTGTCTACCTTCATAGCCACCGGATGCATGGTGGCTGTAGCGGTCGCCTCGGGCGGCTACCGGAGGCTTTTCGCGCCCCGGGCCTGGACCCTGGCCCTGGGGCTGGCGTCCGCCGCGGGGCTCTACGCCTTGTTCTACGCAGGGAACCTGGCCATAGGGGCGTTCCACCCTCTTGGGGTGGGAGCCCAGGCGGAGACCTCGATCTACGCGCTGATAGCATCGTCGGGTAACCCCCTCCCCCTCCAGGTGCTCGTCCTGGCCTTCGACTCGGTCGGGTTCGAGTCTTACTTCAGAGGGACCCTGCAGTCGATGGCCGCCCCCAGGCTCGGACGCGCGGCCCCCTTCGCCGTGGCCGCCGTGGACGCGCTGATCCATGTGGCGAGCTTCAACATCCTCTGGGTCGTAGCCACTTTCTTGGCCGACTCGGTCTGGGGCCTCACCTACTACCGGACCGGGGACCTCAGCTCGAGCATGCTGAGCCACTTCGTGTGGGATGTCGCGATATTCATGATAGCGCCCATCGGATAGCCTCCCGAAGGCTGGCATCCCTCCGCCTCGGCGCTTATATCGCCCAGAAAGGGCGCAGGGTGACGAGTCCAATGCCTGAAGGGAAGATGCTCTGGGAGCCCGAAGCGGGCTTCGTCAGGAAGACGGCGATGACGGCCTACACGAAGTGGCTGGAGAAGAAGGGCTTCGCCTTCGAGGGCTATGACGAGCTCTGGCGCTGGTCCGTGGACGACCTGGAGGGATTCTGGGGGTCCATCTGGAAGTACTTCGACGTAGCGGGAGCGGACTACCCGGTCCTGGCGGAACGGAAGATGCCGGGGGCCAGGTGGTTCGAGGGAGCCGAGCTCAACTTCGCCGAGCGGGTGTTCGCCAGGGAGAGGGACGGTCCGGCGCTCATCTGCAGGGGCGAGCGCGGGTCGGAGAAGAGCGTCACCTGGCAGGAGCTGGAAAGGAAGTCGGCGGCCCTGGCCGCGAAGCTGAGGGAGTTCGGGGTGGAGCGGGGGGACAGGGTGGCGGCCTTCCTTTCAAACGGAGCCGAGGCCGTCGTGGGCCTCCTGGCGACGGCGAGCCTGGGGGCCGTGTGGTCGAGCTCCCCCCCGGAGTTCGGCACCCAGTCGGTGGTCGACAGGTTCGGCCAGATCCAGCCGAAGGTGCTGATCGCGGCGGACGGCTACACCTATGGGGGGAAGTGGACGGACAGGGCCGACGAAGTCGCGTCGGTCGTCGGGGCGGTCCCCAGCATAGAGAAAGTCATCGGGGTGTCGAGCGGGACCAAAGGGCGGGGGGTCACCGGCGCGGCGGACTGGGAGGACGCCTCGGGGGGGAAGGCGGCCTTCGAGCACGAGTTCGTCCCCTTCGAGCACCCCCTGTGGGTCCTCTACTCGTCCGGCACGACGGGCCTCCCGAAACCGATCGTGCACTCCCAGGGAGGCATGCTCGTGGAGCTTCTCAAGGCCCTGGCGCTGCACAACGACGTGAAAGAAGGCGACCGCTTCTTCTGGTACACCACCACAGGCTGGATGATGTGGAACTACCTTGTCGGGGGACTGCTGCACGGCGCGACCCTGGTGCTGTACAACGGCCATCCCGCATGGCCGCACCCTGACTCCCTCTGGTCCGTGATGGAGCAGACGGGGACGACATACATGGGGACCAGCGCCGCCTACATCTCCGCCTGCATGAAAGCCGGTGTCGAGCCGCGGAGCACCCACAGGCTGGGCTCACTGAGGGGGATAGGGTCCACGGGGTCTCCCCTGTCGACGGACGGGTTCGAATGGGTGTACGCGAAGGCGAAGGAGGACGTCTGGCTCGAGTCGCTCAGCGGGGGCACGGACATGTGCACCGCGTTCGTGACCGGGTCGCCTACGCTCCCGGTCTACTCCGGGGAGCTTCAGTGCAGGGCCCTGGGGGCGAGCGTCCAGGCCTTCGACGCGGGGGGCTCCGCCGTGGTGGGCAAGGTGGGGGAACTGGTGATCACCGAGCCGATGCCCAGCATGCCGGTCTTCTTCTGGGGAGACGACGACGGGAGCAGGTACATGGAGAGCTACTTTGACATGTTCCCCGGCGTCTGGAGGCACGGAGACTGGATCAAGGTGACCAGCCGCGGGACGTGCATCATCTACGGCCGCTCCGACGCCACGGTGAAACGCCAGGGGGTGAGGATAGGCACGAGCGAAATCTACAGGGCCGTCGAGAAGGTCCCTGAAGTCTCCGACTCTCTCGTGGTCGACGTGCCTGCCGAGGGGGGCGAGGAGATGGTCTTGTTCGTGTCCCTGAAGGAGGGAGCGGCCCTGGACAAGGAGCTGGTCGCGAAGGTCAGGGCTCAGATAAAGTCGGACCTCTCGCCGAGGTACCTCCCCGAGAGGGTGGTGGCCGTCCCTGCCATCCCGAGGACGCTCAACGGGAAGAAGCTGGAGGTCCCCGTGAAGCGGATCCTTGCCGGGGCGGACCCCGACCAGGTCCTGAACAGGGGGTCCCTGGCGGACCCCGGGTCGGTGGACTACTTCGTGGAGCTGGCCCGGGGGGAGCACGCCAGCGGCTCCTAGGCGGCGCTCGGAAGGAAATTAATACCGGCCCGGCGGCAGGAAGCGCAATGCCGGGCCAAAGGAAGGTCTACATGATCTCCGGCGGGGTGACGAAGTTCGCGAAGGCCCACCCCGACATGGACTTCCGGCTGATGGTCAAGCGGGCGTTCGACTATGCCATGAAGGACGTCCCGGACCTCAGGATCTCAGACATAGAGAGCAGCAGGATATCCTACTTCTCGGACCACTTCGCGCGGCAGCTGAAGGCCGCGTCGATGGTCCAGGACTACCTGGGCCTGAACCCCAAGGACTCGAGGAGAATCGAGTGGGGAGGAGCGACCGGGGGGCAGGCCATCCAGGCGGGATGGGAGACGGTCGCCAGCGGAAGGAACGACGTCTGCCTGGTCGCGGGGTTCGAGACCATGTCTCACGTCGAGACCTGGAAGGGGAACGAGTTCATCGCCCTCGCCTCGGACACCAACTTCGACTACCCGGTCGGAGGGTTCTACACAGGCTACTACGCGCTGATGGTCCAGCGTCACATCTACGAGTACCTGAGGAAGGCGAAGTTCGCGCACATCAAGGACGAGAGGAGGGCCCAGAGGGAAGCGACGCACGAAGCGAAGAGGATCATGGCCATGGTCTCGGTCAAGAACCATGTGAACGCGAAGCACAACCCCTACTCCCAGTACCCCGAAAGGCTGACCATGAAGGAGGCCCTGGGGAGGGAGACGGTCGCCTACCCGCTGAACAGGCCGATGATATGCACCATGAGCGACGGGGCTGCGGTGGCCATACTGGCTTCCGAAGACGTCGCGTTCAAGTACACAGACCACCCCGTCCTGATCAAGGGGGTCGGGTGCGGCACCGACACCATGAGACTGGCGGACAGGCCGCACGGCAAGGTGCCGCTCTTCCCCTGGGAGACCGCCGAATACTACGCAGACCTAGAGTACCCCGGGGTCCACTCGTTCAGGGCAGGG
>JBJKSN010000101.1:0-4124 GCA_046703945.1 Nitrososphaerales archaeon
GGCGATGACGATGACCGCGACGGCGAGAATCGCGACGAGCGCCGCGACCACGAACCTGATTATACCGTTCCTTTCCCAGATCACCATCGTCGCGTTGATCTGGGTGAACGGGTTCTTCGACGTGAGCATCATCACGAGCTGCATCGCCTCCTCGTAGACGAACTTCCCCCCGTCCACAATGACGAGCCCGTCCCGGGAAAGGGAGAATGAGTGGCCCTTCACGGCTAGGGGCAGACGCGATCCTGTCCTGAACCAGGTCCGGAAGTCCTCCTTGCTCAAGGCGGTCCTCTCGGACGCCCTCTCCCAGAAAAGGCTTTTCGCGCCAGGCCGATTCCGGCTCCTTCTTGCCATGATTCTCTAGAGATTATGGAAGAATCTCGGAAATCCACTAAATAGTCAACGACGCTCTTTGAGATGTCAGGTCTAAGCAGACATGGCAAGCTTGAACTTCGAGGCGCGAGAATGATGGCACATCACCCAAAGACGCAGAGACAGGAGACGCAAGACAGGTGCACGATTTGCGCCCTCTTCCAGAGCATGGGCCGGGGGCAGTACCGCTCGTCCTACGACCGCGAGATGTACATACACCACCTACAGACCGCTCACGGAGTAAAGTTCTCCGAACGGGGGGCGTCGAGCCAGCCAAGGGGAGACGTGCTGAAGGAATGACGTGCGTGGCGGAGAGCAGGGGGCCGGAGAGACTTCCCTGGGAGTCCTCGATCAGGCTCTCCGGCGACGGGCTTGGCTCGTTTGCCGATAAGCTACCAGTCTGCGACGCGCACCCGTCCAGAGGCGCTGTCGATGCAGGCTCAGGATTGACGAGAAGGGGGGTGATCTACGAGTACATCCGGAGGCACCCGGGAACGCACGTCCGTGGGATGGCAAAGGACCTGAGGCTCGCCACGGGGGCGATGCAGTATCATCTGTCCTGGCTCGAGAAGCACGGCTTCGTCAAGACAAAGAGGCTCGGGTTCTACCGGCTGGTGTTCCCTACCATGGTGTTCCGGGAGGAACAGGAGCTCATCCTTGGAGTGCTCTCGCAGGACACCCCACGGGAGATGCTCCTCCGATTGGTGGAGGACCCGTCGGTCTCCCAGGGTGACCTCGCGAGGAGCATGGGTTTCTCGCAGCCGACGGTGTCGTGGCACATGGAACGTCTCGTAGAGCTCGGGGTCATTCGGAAGCGAAGGACTCCGGGAGGTATGGTCTGCGAGGTCTCGGTCGACGGCGCAGAGGTCCTGAGGCTAGCAAGGTCATACTATCCTGATGCATGGAGGCGGCTGGAGCGACGGGTCGGGGCCCCTGTGCTCCTAGGCGCAGAGGAACCTCTGAAAGAGGTGAAGCTGATGTCACCTGCAATGGTAGAATTGATTGGGAAACGGTAGCCGCACAGCGTCCAGACTGGCTAACGAAGCAATAATATCGCTCGCGCCTAGGGATGCCCGCGTAGTCACGTTGGACTCCTTCGAGCGGCTCCTCTGGTGGCTCTTTGCGGGGAGCGCGGGCGCGAAGACTCGGGCCCAAGTGCTCTTCAACCTGAAGGAGCAACCCAAGAACGCGCAGCAGCTCTCGCAGGCTCTCCACCTTGACTACACGACGGTGAGGCACCACCTGAGGGTCCTCGAAACGAACAAGATCGTCCTGGCGGAGGGTGAGAAGTACGGACGAGTGTACTTCGTCTCAGAGGTCATGGAGTCGCACTGGTCGACGCTCGAAGGGATACTGAAGCGGACGCACGCGAAGGGTAGAGGCTGACAAACATTGGAAACAAACAACAACACAAACGGAATCGACCAACCTGCTCCCGAACGAAAGTCGGTGGTGGGAAAGCTATGGGAAGTGATAGTGCTCCTGGTGGGGCTGACAGCGGGCCTGGTCCTCTCCGACCTGGCCACGCTGCCTGTCGAGCAGAGGGGACCTTTCTTCCCTCCCGACCTCCCGTACTTCAACCCAGACCCGAGCATCCGCGTACACATCGTGCTCACCACGATTGAGGTCGCCCTCCTCGTGGCTCTCGTCGTCGTCTACCTCAAGGTCTACACCGAGACGAAGGCGAACTTCGCGCTAGGGCTAGTGGTGGTGCTGAGCGCCCTTTTCCTGAGGACTGTCTTCTCGTACCCTCTCATCCTCGGGACAGGGGTGTTCATCCTCGTGCCTGGGCTGCTCACTCTCTTCGCGGACGTCCTCACCGTTTCGGCCTACGCTCTCTTCCTCTACCTGAGCCTGGAGTGAGTCGCATGCCTCGAGGGACCCCTTGTGGGATCTGGGAGCGTCCCGCACGGGCGGCGAGTCCGCCAGGGAGAACGGTGGCATCCTGACTATAGGTCGTTTGAGGCGCCCTGGGCGGGATATTCGTCGGCTGGATTCATTCCAACCGATTTCGAACCCGCGTCACCAGCGTGACAGGCTGGCATACTGGGCCATTGTACGGATGGGCCTCTATACGACCAGGGCAGCCGAGACCCCACGACTCGGGTCGATATTAAAAGTAGATGCGCTGCCGCTCATCAGGTGCCCCGTTGAGCGACTGACCGGCACGGGAAACGGGATGGGCTCCAGGAGCCCGCGGGCTCTGCCTGACAGACGGATCCCCCAGGCCTCGCGCCAGGAATCAAGCCTCGAGATGAAGGCCAGTTCTTAGACTTCGGCGGTAGAACGCGACCCGTGGGAAGGAGTCGCAGCCTAGAAGGGTCCGAAAAGTGGCTCGCTTCTATGCTCAAGGAAGTTTCTAGGCTCGTCTGCCGCAATCTCTCTCATCCTGACCCGGACAATTTGCACGCTAACTTTAATTCGGGGAACAGCTCCGTATAGCTCGAGCCATTGGGACTACAACAGGAGCTCGCGGTTGCGTGGACCGTATGCGTGGTAGCATATCTGGTCACCTGCTACATCCTCGGCAAGATCTCCTAGGCAGAGTCGAAACCGCGATTGGGGCTGCGGTGGGCTGGTCGTCTTCTTCTTTCGACCAATCCTTAAAATGATGACCATCAGCGGGGCAAAATAGATGCGGCGCTCCAGGTTCGACTCATTCAACATCTTCCTGAGGCGGTACCACAAGCTGATTGTAGTGCTCTGGGTAGTCGCTGTGATAGTCGCCGGGACACAGATCCCGATCTTCTTCAGCTCCGTTTCCTACAACGTAGCTGGTTCCAACTTCGGGGGTCCCACGAACGCCGAATCTCAGGTGACCCAGAAGATCATAGACACCCAGTTCCCCTCCCAGGCCAACTCGTCGAACGACGGCATCATCGTGGTCATCCAGAGCAACGACACGTACTCCTCGCCCGTCAGGGCGGCCATCCTGGGGCTGAACCGCTCGGTCGCTGCCGACCCGGCTCTTTCGAAGAACTTCACGGGGATGAGCAGCGTCTATTCTACCGAGTACTCTTTCTTGAGCTCGCTCCTCCCATCGCTGGTGCAGCAGGTCGCCCAGCTCAACGCCTCGGTGGCGGCCCAGAGCCAGGCCTCCCATCCGCTGACCGCTCAGCAGTCGTGGGACGTGGCGTCGGGGCTCGTGGCGAACGCTACGGCGTCCTCCTTCTCGTCCTCTCCGCTCTTCACTGTGAACGCCGGGCGGCTCGGAACCCTGCTCTCCTCGTTGAGCGGCGCTTCGGGAACCTCCCAGGTGCGGGTTGCTGCGCTCGGGGTCGTCGCCAACGAGACTTACGCCGACTACCCGCTGGTGCTCTCGAGTTCGCTCACTAGGGACTTCGTCAGCCCAGACAACGGGACGATGATAGTCGTCTACAACTTCGCCTCGTCCCCGAGCGTCCCTATGATAACTGCCTTCAACAACGAAGTTGGCAATTCGTCTGTCCCTGCCTTGGGGACCCACTACGTGACGGGGAGCGCGGTGCTCACTCAGGACGTCTCACGAGTCTTCGGCCCCGTGGTCGGGGTCACCGTGGTCCCAGGTGTCCTCGCAGCGCTCGCCATAGTCGGTGTGATGCTCCTGGCCCCACTAGCGGCCCTCATACCGGTAATAATCGGAGGGATCGCCATCGCCGTCGCCCTTCCGACCATCTACTACGGCGTCGTGGTCCTGGGCCACGGCACGCTCACATTCCTCACCCCCGCGCTCACAATCCTGCTGACCCTCGGACTGGCTGTGGACTACTCTGTGC
>JBJKSN010000102.1:0-16832 GCA_046703945.1 Nitrososphaerales archaeon
CCCCTCCTGATAGGGGCGATCATCGTGTCCCTGAACGCGTACCTGCTGGTCACTATCTAGGCTGTGCTTCCAGGGCGGCCCGCTGCCTCCCCACCTCCCCGAGCTCAAAGGGGAAGACGACCCACTCTGACACCGTCTCGAGGAAGTAGTCAGGCTCCACCTTGCTCCACGGCTTCTTGAACATCACGGCGGTCTCAAGGGACTTCGGCCTTTGGTCGTCGAGGTACTTCTTCAGGAAGACCATGGTGTCTCCCTGGTCGACGAGGTCGTCGACCAACAGCACGTCATTGCCCTCGACCCCCTCTACGAGCGTAGATAGGATCCTGGGGGCGGTCCGTTGGCCTATGTTGTTGTAGGACTTTACGTTCACGAAGTCTATCTTTACGTTCAGATGGTCCGACACGACCATCGCGACAGGGATCCCTCCTCGCGCTATGCCTACCACGAGGTCATAGTGCTTTCCGTTGGCCCTGACCTTCTCCGCCAGGGCTTCGGCCAGGTTGCCATACTCAGACCAGCTGATGTACCTGAAGTTGGGCATTTTGAGGAGGCAGCGCCACTGGATAGATAACCGTTCAAGACCGACTTCGCTAGGATTTGCTAATATGGGCCGGGGCGGATTCGAACCACCGACCCTGGCGCGCCGTGCGTTTCGCCGTGTAAGGGCGACGTCCTAACCATGCTAGACGACCGGCCCGTTTTCCTGCGGCATTTCGACGTGTAATAAGCATTGGAGCCCCGAACCGGGAGTCAAGTTTTAACGCCCCCGCGCGGCGCCTACCGGAGAGACTCATGGCTGCCAAGTCTACCATACAGGAGGTCAGGGCGAGGCAGGTTCTGGACTCGCGCGGGAACCCGACCGTGGAGGCCGAGGTGACGTCAGGGGCAGCCATGGGGAGGGCGAGCGTCCCTTCGGGAGCGTCGAAGGGCAAACGCGAGGCGCTCGAGCTCAGGGATGGCGGTGAAGCGTTTCACGGCAAGGGGGTCACCAAGGCGGTGGCCAACGTCAACGGGGAGCTCCGGCGCGGGGTCCTGGGGCTGGGCGTGGACGACCAGCGGCTCCTGGACGAGAAGATGATTCAGCTGGACGGCACGCCAGACAAGAGCAGGCTGGGGGCCAACGCCATACTCGCGGTCTCCATGGCCTCGGCGAGGGCCGCCGCCAACTCCAACGGGGTCAGCCTCTTCGCCCAGCTCAGGAGGTCGGAACGGTACATCCTCCCGGTGCCCATGATGAACGTCATCAACGGAGGTGAGCATGCAGGGAACGAGCTGGCCGTGCAGGAGTTCCACATCGAGCCGGTGGGGGCGTCATCCTGCACCGAAGGGATTCGCATGGGATCGGAGGTCTACCAGTCCCTGAAGTCAATCCTCGTGTCAGAGCATGGGAGAGGCGCCATCAACGTGGGGGACGAAGGAGGTTTCGCCCCGCCGTTCAGGCTCACCAGGGACGCCCTGGGGTCCATACGGAAGGC
Source organism: Nitrososphaerales archaeon (assembly GCA_046703945.1). Classification (GTDB taxonomy): domain Archaea; phylum Thermoproteota; class Nitrososphaeria; order Nitrososphaerales; family Gagatemarchaeaceae; genus UBA183. The sequence goes on from JBJKSN010000102.1 coordinate 1,476, forward strand.
CATCTCGGCTTCTGGCTACGGCGAGAAGGACGTCAGGCTTGGGATAGACGCAGCGGCATCCACGTTCTACAACGAAAAGAACGGGAAGTACGAACTGGACGGTGAGGCGATGGACGACGCAGCTCTGGAAGACCACTACGCGCAGCTGAGAGACGAGTTCGGCCTCCTCACCATAGAGGATCCCTTCCATGAGGAAGCATTCGAGGCGTTCGCATCGATCACGAAAAGGCTCGGAGGCAAGACCAGGGTGATCGGGGACGACATCTACGTGACCAACGTGGAGAGGATGAAGATAGGCATAGAGAAGAAGGCCACCAACGCCATTCTGATTAAGCTTAACCAGATAGGCACGGTTTCCGAGACAGAGGACGCCATCGGGCTTGCCCGCAAGGCAGGGTGGACCGCCGTGGTCTCTCACCGCTCTGGAGACACCGAGGACCCGTTCATCGCGCACCTAGCCACGGCGTTCGGGGCTGACTTCATCAAGACAGGGGCGCCGGCAAGGGGCGAGCGGGTGGCGAAATACAACGAGCTGCTCCGCATCGAGGAGGAGCTGGAATCCAGGGTCGACTACGCCGGCCGAAGCCTGGGCTGACGCTGACGGCTGGTCCGCAGCAACCGGTGACCGCCTTCGCCTCAGTGAGGACAGTCTGTGCTACAGAGAAGAGCGCAGGGGGTGGGATTCGAACCCACGAGTCCCGTTAGAGACACAGGCTTAGCAAGCTTGCGCCCATCAGGCTGCGCCTTACCAGGCTCCCCGTCGAGGACTCTAGGCTACCCCTGCGCGAGAGGACCGACGAATTCAGACTGTTAAAAACGTGAGCGGCGGCGGATCCCTCGGAGTTCACCATCACTCTCCGACCCCTTTTCGTCGTGCCGGGAATCCCCCACGTAGACGAGGCAGCGTGGCCACGTCGCCATAGGGCTGCTCCCTCCCGGACCTCGCCCGGTTCGGCAATCAAGAGTCAGGCCCTCTCCTTCGAGAGGGCTGCCCCTCATGACCGCCCGCCCCGGCGTGAGTTCGTCTCCCCAGCCCGACGCGGGTGACGAGGAAGATGGTTTTACCCGAGGGTTACTGGCCGCTGCGTAAAGCCGGTTTCAGCTTAGCGAGGACGGCTATCCCCCGGACCCTACCCACCGCCGAATGCCGTAGGCTAGGCTCGGCTTTTAACGTGTTCCTCCACGGTCGCCTTCATCCTGCACACGTTACAAAGGCCCGTGGACGAAGGTTTCCCGCACCGGGCGCAGGGGACAGGACTTTTCCCCTTGCCTCCTGCGTATTTGGATATCACTTCGAGGCTGCTGCGAAGGAGGACGTTCTTGAGCCCGGGGTGGCTCGCCTCCATGACGTTGAGGTAGTCCCTGACCTCACTCCGGAGCCCCTCGTGCATGTAGGGACAGCTCACGCTCTGCAGCGGGACACCTGCCTGATGGGCGTAGAGGGCGACCTCCTCCTCATAGAGCTCCATGAAGGGCTTGACCCTCCTCAAGGGGAAAGAGCCGTCGGCATGGTTGGGGTCGAGCCACCCGATTCGACCGACGTCGCCGTGCATCAGGTTCATCATGAATGTCTGGACGAAGTCGTCGAGGTTGTGCGCCGTCGCCACCACTGAGGCCCCGACCCTGAGCGCGGCCTCGTCGATGGCCCTACGCCTGAAGACCCCGCAGAAGCTGCAGGAAGACTGCTCACGCTCCCCTTTCCAGTCCAGAGCCTCGTCGAGGGAGAAACCGAACATCTCCTTGTAGGAGACCACGAGGTGTTCGACGCCGAGCTCACCGGTGAGCGAGCGGGCGTTGGACAGGGCCTCGTCCCTGTAGCCGGCGACGCCTTCGTCCACCGAGACCGCTACGACGCTGTTCCCACGCCGAGCGTATAACCCGGCGAGGACCTTGAGCAGCGATAGGCTGTCCTTCCCTCCGGAGACGGCGACGGCGACTCTGTCCCGGGGCCCTATCATCCCATACCTGGAGACGGTCTTCCGTGTCTTCTCCACGATAGAGCGGTCGAAGCAAGAGGCACAGAGGACCTCGCCGGAGTAGCGTCTGGTGTAGAAGGGCTTCCCGCCGCAGCTCGAACAGACGCTCATTCGCCTGAAGCAGGCACGGCTCCGATTTAAGGTATCAACGCTTAAAGCGAGAAAGCATTCGACGCCCTCAAAATGGAGCAGGGGGGCTTCAAGAGGTTCGAGCTGCATTACGGCGTCGTCCTGATGGTAAGGACTAGGAGGTTCCTCTCTGCCATGGAATGGATGGGGCGTAGACGCGTCTCAAAGCCTGTGAGCTGGATTCTGCTATATCTCATGCCTGTCTCGGCGGCGGTGGCTTTCTTCATCTTCATCAGCGTGTTCAGGGGGCTGATCTCTTCGAGGGGCCCGCAGATAGCGCAGAGCATCGTGAGCCTCGGCCCTCTGGTCAACCTCGGGATACCCGGGCTGAACCCGTACATCCCCATCCTCTACGGGTGGATAGCCCTGGTGATCGGGATGGTCGTGCATGAAGGCGCGCACGGCGTCGTCGCCCGCAGTCTAGGCATCCCGGTGAAGAACTCAGGACTGATCCTTCTCTTCTTCGTCATCCCCATCGGGGCCTTCGTTGACATCGAGGAGTCGGCCATAAAGCAGGCCCCGAAGCGAAACTCGGCCAGGGTCCTTGCAGCGGGGGCCGGGACCAACGTTGTGCTGGCTGTCCTCTGCCTGCTGTTGCTCGTGGGGGTCGTCAGCACCATGACGCCCGCTGTCAGCGGCGCAGCGATAACAGGGGTCAGCGGCAACGCGTACAGCCAGGGGCTGCGCAGCGGAGACGTCGTCACCGCGTTCGACGGGAGGCCGATAACCAACCTCAACACCGTCCTCGGCCCGAACACCACCCTGAAGGCGGGTCAGACGGTCAACTTCACGGTATACCGGAACGGGGCGACATTGCAGATTGACAACGTGAAACCAACCACGTGCTCCATCGTGAACACGGTGACCAACCAGACGCTGCAGACCTATCCCTGCATCGGGCTGAACTCGATCTCTGAGGAGGGGCTGCGCCTGGAGGTGTCAGGCTACACCAGCGTCTTCAGCAATCCGCTGCTCTACATCGGGTGCATCCCGACCCTGAACCTCGGGAACTGCCAGCAGGCGGTGCCGTTTTCGAACTCCGACTCGGCCTTCTACGCGTCCCCTCTGGGGGCAGCCCTGGTGCCCATAACCAACCTGCTCTACTGGGTGTTCTTCCTCAACTTCAACCTCGCCATATTCAACTCGCTCCCGATCTTTCCGCTTGACGGCGGCCAGGCGTTCGGCGTCGGGGTGGAGGCCCTGGGGAGGGGTCGGCTGTCCGAGGCTGGCGCCATGAGGATCACCATGGGCACGACCATGGCAGTGCTGTTCTTCCTGCTCGCGATAATCGTCGGACCATACTTCTACGTCTACATATTCGGCTGAACGGCCGCCGCAGGGTATCTGGCGAAGTGGCCCGTTAAATACGGAGCTCTGGTTATCACCCGATGTCAAGCGTCCAGCCCCCGGGCGGGGTCGCCCTCCAGGTCCAGCAGCTCGCCCAGCAGTTCGCTTCGTCCATGACGTTCCTCCTTTCGGTGGTCGACACCACGGTGGTCGACCTGATGCGGGTCGTCTACGTGTCGCTTCTCGTGGTCGGAATCCTCCTGTACTATTCTCACATGGCCCAGCGGCTCGGAAAGGACCTAATCAAGGGAGGGGTCGCGCTCGCCATCATCTCGGAATTCGTAATCCCGTGGCTGGTCAAGCTCTGAGTGCGTACCTGAGGAGGGCCGTGATCCCTCCGAACGAGGAGACCTGCTTGCCGAACTCCATCGAAGAGTCGACCAGGAACACCCGTCCTCCCCTCGCCTCTATCTCATTGAGGGTGCCGACAAGTTGCGACTCGTCCACCCCCAGCGAGAAGACGTTGTCAGACACCGCACAGGCCTCCACGGCCCCCGCGGCGGCGGCCTCGGCCACCCTCGGCAGGGCGTAGGCGACCTTTGGGTCCCCCATGGAGATCCTCTTCACGATCTCCCCCACCAGTTGCTGCATCTCCACAGCCACGGACCCCTTGGCGAGCGCCTGGAAGGGCGGCGACTTGATCATGGCCCGGATGCCGTCCCCTCCGGTAAGGTCTGGGCCTTCGACTACGCTCACTTCGGACTTCAGGGTCTCCTTGATCTGGTTCGCCACCGAATTCTTGAAGGTACCAGGTCCGGCCACGACTATCCTGTCTCCCTGCTGGGACAGCTGCGAGACGGTCTCGGCCACCTTGGAAAGATATGGGCGGGGGCTGCGCTCCTCACCCATCTTCCCGCCGAGGCCCGACTCGATGGTCGTGACCACCGAGAGGTGCGAACCAGCGAGGAACCCTATGCCAGCCTCCCGCCTGTCGACCGCCACGAGGACGAACCTCGAGGAGGCCTGTCCTGAAGGGCGGACCAGATGGATGTCGAGCTGCGACCAGTGGTCCTTCCTGAGCGTCAGCGAGTGGCCCGGTGACAGCGTGACGGAGTGCGACCCCGCCTTGGTCACGCTTTCGTCGCTTGCTTCGATGATGGTTCCCCTCACCCGGATCCTCTCGATGCTGCTGTCCAGGTGCACCTCGTCGACCGCAACCGCCATGGTTACCTTGACCCGCTCACCTTTGTCTGGCCTAGAGTACTCCTCTTCTCGTTTGACTACCCTTGAACCCCTGGTGACGACGACGTCCCCCTTCGCTATGAGCCTCCTCAGGGTCCAGAGGTCCTCCGTCGACTCGATTGTCAGGGAGCAGTAACCGTGCTTGGGGTTGAAGTCGTTGACTTTCAACGAACCAGGCTACTCGAGCCCCAGGTCCCTGAAAGTCCCAATCCTGACGTCTTCGGGGACCTGCCCAAGTTCCCCGGTGCGGTGCCCGATGATGCCTTTGACCCCGACGCGTGCCGCGGATTCGACAAGCCTCTGGGTGACTATGCCGTCAAAGACCAGGTACAGGGCACCACTGGTCCCCTCCATCTTCTGAACCAGCTCGCTGATGGGGAAGCGGCCCACCTCCTGCAGCCCCTGGTCAAGCAGGATCGCCTCCAGGGTACCGTTGAGGTTCGGGTAGAGCTCTCTGGTCTTCGCGACCACAGGCTCGTCCGCTTCGTCCTGCTGCCGCGGAGGGGCGGCCTCGGCTGCCCTCTGTCTCCTCGAGCCTAGCTGCGCCGCATCCACCTTCTCGGCCCTCAGCATGTTAATCACGTCTATCGGGGTGAGGTCTTCGACTTCCTTTCCCTGAGGCGCATGGATTACCTTCTCGACGTGCATCACCTGGCCTAATTCCTTCTCGATGAGCTCCCCTCCCCTGTCCCCGTCCAGGACGGCTATCAGCCGCTTCTTCTTGCCAAGCTCTATTATGGAGTCTGGCACGCTGGTCCCTTCGAGCGCGACCACGTTCTCGATGCCGGCCCTCAGGAAGAGGACGACGTCAGCCCTCCCTTCGACCAGGTAGACCAGCTCAGACGAGTGCACCCCCGGACCTGCCGGAAGGTTCTCCATCCCGTAGCTGATTACCTTGGCCCTCTTGGTGGACTCGGTGACGTCCTTCAGGAGGTTCTCGCCCTCGCTGGAAGTCTTCGAACTCCAGTCCCTGACGATCAGCTTCGCTCTGTCGACGATCTGCTTCCTCTTCACCGCCCTCACGTCTTCGATGTTGCCCACGGTGAAGTGTGCACTGCATGGACCGACCTTGTCCACGCTCTCAACGGCTGCGGCTATGAGCGCTGCTGTGCCGATGTCGGTGGACATGGGCACGATTACCTCGCCCCTGGTCCGGTCATTCTTCGACTCTAGGTTGATCTCTATCCTGCCGACCTTCCAAGTCTTCTGAAGCTCGTTCAGGTTCATCTCCGGGCCGAAGAGGCCTTCGGTCTGACCGAAGATCGCCCCGATCACGTCGGCCCTTTCAACGACCCCGTCTACTTCAAACCTGAGTCTGACTAGATACTTTACTATACCTGAATCTGGCAATTTCTTTCTCTCCGACCAATTTCTGATTCACTCGTCCTTAACGGTGTTAATCGTTAATTGGTCCCCACCGAATTTGTCGGGGATATAAACTTCGTGGTTTTTGGTTCTGTAAAGTCTGTGTCGGAGCGGCCCGGGTAGCCGCTGCATGAATCACTGAAGGTCCATGGCGTAGCAGCGCCGCGCCTATGGGGCTTCGCTTGGACGCGGGCGGCCGTCGGCCTCCAGGCCGGTCCCCACTGTCTCAGAGAATCGCCCCAGATTCTCGATGTGGAGGAACACCCCCCTCGATGCCAGCCTGAGCCTTCTCCGCTCGCTCAGTGACGTCTCGACGCCTTCATGGGCGAAGAGTTTCAGGTACTTCGACGTGAGGAGGGCACCCTCCCTGTCCAGATCGGTGAGGATGACTACCCTTTCAACGCGGTCCATGGCTGCGGAGCCGCCCCTCCCCAGGACTGAAACCGTAAGGATGCGCCCCCTGTAGCCTAGCCTCCTCAGAGCGCTGGAGTCCCGTTTCCCCTCTAAGAGGAACGACCAGGCCTCTTCTGACTTATGGTTGAGGTCCCGCACGAACCCTGAGAGGAACCCTGCGAAGTCCTCGTAGACCCTTTCACGCCTTTGGCTCAGACCATCTTCACCTTTTCACTGAATGTTGCCCGTCTCTGACGAGCACGGATCATGTCCCAGCTTTCAGCGGGGAACATCACCGAGCCTCTTCAACGGGCAAACGGCCTCCGTCTGTCGCACACCTGGGTAAACCATCCGCTCATCAAAGCGTTTCCGCCTTCGCGGGTGGCCGTTTGGCGCGCTTTAGAACGAAAGCCGTCTGGCATGGAGGCGGCCTCGTTCTATTTTAGCAGTTCGTAGAGAGCAGACAGGTCGATCTCGAACCCTGACACGGGGACGCCGATGCCGAAGGCGTCGATGGCGCCCGGAGTCACCTCGCCGATGTGCCCCAGTCCTTCTCCCTTCATGGCGACGTGAGCGCACCGGCCGGGCGAAAATGCCCAGTGCTGAGCCGGTCGCGTGGTGACCTCCTTCCCGGCAACCAGCCTGCAGGACGCCTCGAGGTACATCTTCGCCTCGGTGTATGAGGCCTGCGAGTGGGCCACCAGGGAGCCGAGGTGCCAGGACTCCTTGACGCTGTCCTTGGTGCGGGTGTACACCCTACCGATCTCGAACACCCGCTGCGGGTAGTCAGACTTCACGTTTCCAGACAGGGCGGCCATCAGAGCCGGGACGAGGGCGTCTCTGAGCATCGAGTGGTCGAGGCTCTTCGGGTTCTGGACCGTCACCTTCTCAGAAGACGACCGTCCGAAGGCGTCGTAGAGCGACCTCCTGTCGGTGAGCTCGTAGGTCATCACCTCTACCATCCCAGCCCCTGCCATTACCGTGGACACCGAGTCGAGGAACTCTTCGAAGCGGTTGAACATCCCAGGAGTCTTGCTCGGCGGGTACACCGGCCGGATGCGGTCCATCCCGTATCCTAGGGCTACCTCCTCGGCCACGTCCACGGGGTGCAACAGGTCGACTCTGTATCTCGGTCCCAGGGCCTTGGTCCCCTTGACCCCCATCCGGCTCCTAGCAAGGCAAGCGAGCACCTCCTTGCGGGGGAGCTCGAGCCCGATCACTGAATTCACTAGGCCGATATCAAGGGGAAGCTCGGTCGGCGAGAGGTCAGGGGTCGTCCTGGCGCTGTGCGGATGCTTCACTATGACAGACCCTAACTTCCCTCCCGCCTCTGAGAGAGTAGTAGCAAGGATCGCAAGCACGTCGTCCCCGGCCTTCTGGTCGGTGCTTGTGACATCGACGAACATCCTCTTGGTCTTGGTCGTGACTTTCGTGGCATCCCCGTTGATTATGGGAGGAAAAGAGAGGACCGTCCCTTTCGAGTCGGTAATCACCGGGAAGATCCTGCTGTTCCCGAAGACGTGGCCGTAGGTCCTGCCCTCGTAGGTGTCTGACAGGATGGAGCGGATGGAGGATGGCTTCTCAGCCCCTAGGGTCAGGAACTCGAAATTGGAGGTGACCCCCCTGTATGACAGGGGCGGAGACACCGCGTCGAGGTCGTGGAGCCCGACGGCCACGGTCCTCCTCTTCCTCCCAAGGCCGTTGTGCAGGTCTTCCTGGAGCGAGATTATCTGCCGGATGCCTTCGTCGTCGAGGCGTAGCCCAGTCGCCACGCAACACGCGATGTACGGTCTGACCCTGGAGAGCCGCCGGTCCACGGAGACTGCGATTCCCGTGGGCTTGGTCCTGAACTCTGGCAGCCCTGTCTCTTCCCCGAGAAGGCCCCTGAGGGCTCGTGCTATTCCATAGTCCGTTCCGAAGTCTGGCCTGTTGGGGCTGTACTCCACTCGGATCGAGTCGCTGTCCGCGCTCTCGATGTCGAGGCCGATGTATGGGAGGCGGTCCAGTATCTCTTTCTTTCCCGCGCCCACCAATTTGGTTAAGCGCGCGAGCTCCAGCCTAACTACCGGCAAGCTCTCCCCTGTTCCGGAGCCAGGATAGGTCCGAGCCATACAGCGTCCGCATATCATCCAGGCCGAACCGCATGAGCATCAGCCTCTCGATGCCTGGTCCCCAGGCGAGGACGGGGACTTTGACGCCGAGCGGTTCAGTGACCTCAGGTCGGAACACGCCTGACCCGCCGAGTTCGATCCAGCTCTTGAACGCCTTCGAGTAGCCGACCACCTGCAAGGAAGGCTCGGTGTACGGGAAGTACGTCGGCCAGAGCTTCACGTCAGCCATCCCGAGCTTCTTGTAGAACTCCGTCAGGAAGCCCATGAGATGCCTGACGTTGAGGCCTGCCCCCACCATGATTCCATCCATCTGATAGAACTCCGCCAGGTGCTTGTAATCGAGGTTTTCATTCCTGTAAACCTTCGACACGGCGAAGACCCTGGTTTCTCTTTCCTTCGACTCCGACAGCGCCTTCACCGAGAGCACCGTGTTGTGGGTCCTGAGCACAAGTCGCCGCGCCTCCTCTATGCGCCAGCGGTAGCCCCAGCCCCTGCTCCCGGTCTTCCAGCCGTCTTCGTGGGCCGAGGCTACCCGCGCCACCACCCCTGAGCGGCTGAGAGCTTTGTCCGACAGCCCTTCCAGATAGAAGGTGTCCTGCATTTCGCGCCCCGGGTGATCCTGGGGGATGAACAGGGCGTCGAAGTTCCAGAATGCAGGATGGATGCTCTCTCCTTGGAGCTCGGTGAATCCCATGGAGACGTAGACCTCCCTCACTTCTCGGATGAATTCGCGCACCGGGTGCCTCCTTCCCGGGAAGAAGACCGGAGCCTTCGCTTCGACGTCAATGGGACGCAGCTGGCTCCCCCTCCACGACCCGGTGGCCAAGATGTCAGGCGTGAGCTTGTCGATGAGGCCCTCGTCCGCTGCCAGAGAAGAAGAGCGCCTGCCTTCGTCCGTGATCGCGACGGTGGTGGTGCGCGTCTCGACCCTCCTGACTATCCCCCGTTTCAGCAGGTCTGAGACGAGTCCTGCCTCCTCGGCGGTCAGCGCCGCCTCGACCCGGCCCGAAGCAATCGATTGGACCAAGGCGCGTAGAGATTCGGCCCCTCCAGGGTCGGCAGCCCGGACCACGGGCGCCGTGCCTCCTTCCACCGATATCCAGCCCGCCCCCCTTGCCCTGCCGAAGGCGGCAGAGAACTCCTCGGGCGACCCAAACTCGCCTTTCAGCTGCACTATGGTGGGCGGCGTGGCCGCCTGTCTTACCTTGCTTACCAGCTCCAGCTCAGGAGGCTCCCTTACGAGCTCCAGCCTACTCTCGGCAGAGCCACCCAGGGTGACGAGCCCCTTGGACGCGAGCCACTGGAGGGCTCGTCTGACCTGGTCTTCGTTGAGCGAAGAGGCCGCCACCAGGGCCTCGAAGGGGGCAGACCCCAGGGGGGCCAGCGTAGAGAGCAACTTGCGTTCGATCGGGTGGAGGGAACTCGACATTCGGGCCTAACTCCCCCTGGAGAGAAAAGCCCTGTTCTTGACCAGGAGCTCTTCGGCGTCTTTCATCAGAGCGTCCCGCTTCTTGTGGTGCTCGTCCAAGAACGACTTCACTATCCCTATCACCTCCTGCTTGCACTCGCCGCAGAGGCGCGTCCCCTTGACGCACTCCTCGTTGACCCTCTGGACGTGCTCGTCGTCCTTGGCGAAGTGGAACCGGTAGAGGTCATAGACTGGGCAGATGTCTGGCCTGCCCCCGAGCTTGCGCTGCTCTTCCACAGTGTCCCTCCCTCCCGTGAAGGCAGACCTGATCCGCTTCGACGCGTCGGCTGCGGTGTCATCCAGAGTGAAGCCGGACTCAGGGTCCCTCTTTGACATCTTCTGTCCTCCTGTGAGGGCCAGCTCTAGCCTGTGGTAGATGGCAGACGGCGGGACGAACCCGAACTCTGAGCGGTAGCGGTTGGCGATGTCCCTGGACAGCCTGATGTGCGGGTCCTGGTCAGCCCCCACCGGGACCAGGACCGGCTTCGGCCCGCCGAACTCTGGGAGCTGAGGCATGAGTATGTCTCCCGCCTGGATGAGCGCTGACATGTACAGCCCCAGCTGCCGTTCCCCATAAATCGCCTTCATCATGTTGTTGGTTACCGCCCGCGAGAAGATGGTCGACATCCTCATCACCCTCATCTCCTCGCTCTGCTTGTACACGACCGCACGGTCCGGGTCGAGACCCAGAGCGAGTATGTCAGCCACGTTCCTCACCGCCGTCTTGGACGACTCGTTGAAGGAAAGGCCGTTGTCCGCGTAGGCTTCTACGTCGGCTATGGAATAGTAGACGGTCGCCTTCTTGGAGAGCGACTGGAAGTAGATTATATCGTCGGCGGTCATCTTGTTCCCCAGATGAAAGACGCCGTCGGGCTTGATGCCGCTCATTACGGCGAAGGGTTTGTGGTTGTCGACTGCGTCGAGCACCCGGGCCAGATCCCTCTGCCCGAAGTCTATGCCCCGGCTTATGTGGTGACTCGGCGTCTTGAATCGAGGGACAAGGGGGGCGAGCGGCTCAATCCCGAACTCAGACTGCAGGCGGGCGTAGTCCTTGACCACGCTCGTGCCCCACGGGTCGAGCCTGTCCTTGTCCACACTGACTTGCCTGCAGGCGTTCTGATTTAACTACTCGGGATAGACCCTTTCCCTTGTCCTGTTCGTTTCGTGAGCCTCCCCTCGGTATCTATCTCCCCTGACCTGATCCTGGTGGACGAGATGGGTTTCGAGTCGTCGGCGAGGACGTAGTCTACCATGACAACCTCCAACGGCGGATAGCCGTTGGCCGCCCTGAGCGCGTTGGCGATGGGCACGCGCTGCGCCGTCTCCCGGCTCACCACGATCGCCTCTACCTCCGGAGAGGCTATCCCGGGGCCGAAGAAGTCGTCGAGCTTCGCGATTAGATAGTCCCTGCCAGGGAACCTCTCTCCAATCAACCTCTCCAGGGCGCGGGTGCGTGCCTCGTAGCCCTGGTCCGGGTTCTTTCCCTGGTTTCTGGCGAACCCGTCCGAGGTGACACCTATCACCACGCGGTCTCCTACCTCGAAGCTCCTGGCGAGGAGCGCGACGTGGCCCCGGTGGATGTGGTCGAACGTCCCCCCTGTCGCGACAGTCTTGTACCTCATGCGACCGGCGCCTCCTCCCAAATCAGTTGAAATACCACGTGCGCGCCCGCTGACCCATTAACCGCATAAAGGATTTGTGAGAGAATTGGGGCTGATCCCTGACGAATACAGGAAATCTGGGAAGATCACCAGCGAAGTGAAGGCAATCGTCAAGTCGGCGGTCCGGCCTGGCGCGGCCTACCTGGAAATCTGCAGCCTGGTGAAGAAGGAGGTGGAGGCAAGGGGAGGCCGGCTGGCGTTCCCCACGGGGATTGGCGTCAACGAAGTGACCGCACACTACGCTCCCCAGGAGGGAGACGACTCTGTCTTTCGCGAAGCGGACTTGGTCAAAGTGGACTTCGGCGTCCACGTCGACGGATACGTCACCGACACCTCTGTGAGCGTCACCTACAACCCTGACTACAATCTGCTCCTTGAAGCCACCGGGAGGTCGCTGGAGGCAGCCATAGCGGCCGTGAGGAAGGACCAGAGGACAGGCGAGATCGGGAGGGAGATTCACAGGGAAGCGGCGCGCTTCGGGTTCAAGACCATAGAGAACCTCACGGGGCACACCGTCGACCGGTACGTCGTTCACGCCGGGAAGAGCATCCCCAACCTGTACATGCCTGGCATGCAGACCCTCAAGAAAGGAGAGGTGTTCGCCATAGAGCCGTTCCTCACCTTCGGGACAGCGGCCGGCTTCGTCGTTGACGGCGCGTCGAGGACCATCTTCTCCATCGTAGCCAGGAAGAAGACCGGGTCTTCCGACCTGGACGCTTTCGCCGACGCGATATGGGCCGAACGCAAGACCCTCCCGTTCACCCCTCGATGGTACTCGGAAGAGCTTGGGGCCAAGAGAGCTGCTGAAATGGTCGACAGGCTCGTGGCCAAGAAGATAGCCAGGGCATACCCGACATTGGTGGAGGCGTCTGGGAGCCCGGTGGCTCAGTTCGAGCACACGATGGCCCTCGATGACGGCGGCCTCGTGGTTCTAACCTGACTGTTTCATGCTTTCGGCGTAAACCAGGCTTATCCGAGTGGTGTTTTCACACTTCGTGCACTTCGCCGCTTCCTTCGTCACGTAGTCGCCGACGGCGAACGCCCGCTTGGTCTTCTGGCCGCAGACGGGGCACTCCTCTATGGTGTAGACCAGCAGCTTCGACTTTTTGTCTGCCCCCGGGACTGAGCTCATCATTGCGCTACGCCCAGCGTGTTGCCTATCCCGGCGACCACCACTTCGTCCCCCTCCTTCGTCTTCTCCTCGATGACGCGGTTCAGAACCGTGTTGACCTTGTCTGCTGCCTCGGCGATCTCCTTCCTCATCACCGTGATGGCCTCGAGGATGCTCTGCTTCACTAGGATGGCATAGAGAGGGACCTTGACCCTGGTGGCCGCCTCCTCTATCTGGAACTTCTCCACCCCGATGCCGCCTATGGCGGCGCCGACTCCCTCGGCTATCTCCCCGGTCTTCTCCCCTTCGAGCTTGAGCGCCGCATCGATCATTACGATGGCGCTGGGCTTGATGCCCATCTCGCCGATTATCTTCTGGATGGCCACTCCGGGCTGCCCCACGTAGGCCATGGGCCCGTCGGCCTTCAGGACGTAGAGCTTCCGGCCCTTGTACTCGGTGATTGCCATCACCGTATCTTTGGCTATCACGCGCTTCTCCTTCCCAGCCATGAATCTGGAGACCACGATGGGCCCGATCCCGTCTCCGACGGGCTGTCCCAGCTTGAACGAGTCGACGGCGTTGAGGAGGGCGTCCGCCTCCTGGATTATCATGGGCATGAGCATCTGCAGTTGGACGAGCGTGAAGTACGAATTCGTCTTCTTCCCGAGAAGGTAGTAGTGGCGGACGATCTTGTGAATCTGGTTGAGCGAGGTAGCGACCTCGAGCAGGTTTTCGCTGATTGACACGGTGACTGGATTGTTCTGGTTGAGCAGGGCGCCGACTTCCGCCCTGACCCTGTCGTTGTTTGTCGTCACGATGTGGTCGACCTTCCCCACGATGCCAGCCGGGTCCATGTCCACCGGCATTATTGCTACGTAGTCGAGAAACTGGTCCACCCTCGGTGAGGGGTCGTTCGGCGCCTTGCCGACGTCGACGAGGTAGTCGATGGCATCCTTTCTCGCCTTGTCCTTCATCACCTTGAGCTTGTTGAGACCTCTGCTGATTTCGCTCAGCGCCAGGTAGGATTGAATCCTGGTCTGGTAGAGGAAGGTGAGCGCGAAGAATCCAATCCACACGAGCGTGACGAGGTCCGACGTGTTGACTGGGAACGCCTGAAGGACACTGCCCCCAAGGACAGACATGAGATTACCTTTTTCGATGTCGCAAACCCGGACTTAAATGTTCTGTAAGACATTTTCGGTGTAAAGGGGTGGTTTAGAAGAAGGCGCCGGCACCTCGGCTTCCCGACTCCTTTCGGAAGTCAGTAGCACCGGGGCGACGCGCGGTTTGACTGCCAGGATCGGAACGAGTCTGGGTCGGACCCACGCGCTATGGCCGGCTGAGACGAGGGGTCCGCCAGCGGTAGATTAACGTTTCCTGGCCCTCCAAGCGTTTTTTACGGCATTTGAAGCGTCCCGGGCCATGCAGAGGAAGCTCCTGGACATACTCGCCTGTCCCATGGACAAGCACTATCCCCTGGAACTGCTTGAACTCAATGTCAGGGAGCCCGATGTAGTGGTGGACGGAGTCCTCCTCTGTTCTGAGTGCGGGAGATACTACCCAGTCATTGACGAGATCCCTGTCATGCTGCCGGACAACCTGAGGAACAGGAAGGAGGACCTAGGCTTCCTCGAGAAGTGGGGGGCTAGGCTCCCGGAGACCGTGGTCCACGGTGGAAAGCCGTGGAGCCTTGCCGGCTGACCTGGGAAACTCTAAAGGCACCTGCTGGTCGCCCCGGGGGCCGTGTTGGGGGTATAGCCCAGCCAGGCAGGGCGACAGGCTCCAGTGACACCAATGGCTGACACGGAAACGTGGATGACTTGACATTGGAGCTGCCTAAGAAACCTGTAGACCGTCGGTTCAAATCCGACTACCCCCACACACTGACCTCGGGACGGGCCGTCCGGTCTGTTATGATTATATACAGAGACGGCAGGCAAAGGCAGCCTTGACCCGAAGGAGCCGCTCCGCGTCAGTTCTGCTGGTCGCTTTGGCGTTCATCCTCGTCTCCCAGGGAGCGGTTGCCCAGACTTCCTACACCCTGACGGTCTCGACGGACAAGCCTTCGTACGCGAGCGGGCAGGCGATTCAGGTGTCAGGCAAGGTGTCGCCCGCTCCAGGCCCGAACACCGCCGTCTTCCTAGAGATAATCAATCCCCATGGGGTGGTCGTCGCTCCGGGGGAGGCGCAGGTAGACGCATCCACTGGCTCCTACAGCTACACCTTCGTCGCCGGGGGGACTTCAACCTGGGTCTCCGGGACGTACACGGTGAACGCCACCTGGGGCGCTTACCCGCCACAAGTCGACGCTGTGGCTACGTTCCAATATGCTCCGACTGTCATCACGACCAGCAGTTCGAGTACCTCCAGCACTGCGAGCACCACCAGCTCGAGCGCCTCGACGTCCAGTACGTCTGTCATCACGACCTCTTCGAGTAGCGCGACGTCCGCTTCCAGCTCCAAAGGGGGAGGCGGGATACCTGAGTTCCCGTTCCAGGCGGCCCTAGCAGGCGCGCTGGCCATTGCGATAGTCTCGGCCTACCTGATTGTGAGGAGAGCCTCGATCCGGGGCACCCCCGGGTCCCCCCGGTGAAAGTGGCCAGCCGTTGAGGGC
>JBJKSN010000103.1:0-9146 GCA_046703945.1 Nitrososphaerales archaeon
GGCCTCGGCCGCCAGCCAGTAGGTGATCCTGTAGTATCTTGAGCGGAAGGAGCTCCTCAAGAGCTCCATCAGGCTCCGCCCTGTCGCAATCCCCAGCTTCCCTGACAGGTACTGGAGCTCCATGGCCATGAGGCTGGCCAGCCAGACCGTCCAGACGAGCTGGTTCTGGAAGAGGGCGCCGCTCTGTATGGCGGTCCCGTAGTTTCCCGGGTCCATGTACGCCATGCTAACGATCAGCGCAGGCCCGAGATAGGCGACGAACTCGCGGACCGAACTCCACCTCATCTTTGACGCGCAAGGCCGCGGTGGATACTTAAGGTTAGACAGCTCTAACAAGTCTCTGTGCGGCTCACAAGTGTCTAGATGCAAAACTCTGCGGAGCCTGACCCCCGGGAATCCTTTTATCGGGAACGCGGGCTTCGCCTCGCAGGCATGGACTCGGCGCCGCAGGCGAAGCGCGACATCTCACGCCTCGAGGACTATCTGGAGGCGATCTACAACCTAGACTCGGAGAAGGGCTACGTCAGTGCCGCCGACGTCTCCGAGAGACTAGGGGTCAAGCCTCCGACGGTGTCCAGCATGGTGAGGAACCTGACCAAGAAAGGCTTCCTCGAGCACGAGAAGTACCGCGGGATGTGCCTCACCCCTGCGGGCGAGAAGGTGGCGAGGTCAGTGATCAAGAGGCACCAGGTCATCTCGGGCTTCATCTCCATGCTCGGCGTGGACGAACAGACGGCGTACGTCGACACCGAGGGGATAGAGCACCACGTGCATCCCAGCACCCTAAAGCGGCTGGAGAGGCTCGGAGAGTATCTCCGAGAAAATCCACAGACGCTCAAGGCCATACGCGAGTTCGTGGAAGACAGATAGCGCTTCAGACGCTCGGGGTCTCAGCGAAGACTGAACTCAGGATACGGTGGGTGAGGCCCCAGATCACGTAGTCCTCGACCATGTACGCGGGCATCTCAACGACCCTCCCCTGAGACTCGAGCCTGTACACTGACCTGGCCCGGGGTGCCAGGAGCTCCTGCAGCCCGACCCAGCGGTAGGACGCCACCTCGCCGTTGGGCTTCACTTCGACCTCCGATTTGAGCCCAAAGACCGCCGGCACGACCTCCATCGCCCCGGTATGGGTGGTGGTTGGTTTCCCATACCCGAGGAACTCGCCTCCTGACCCAAGGTCGATGCCGACCTCCTCCAACGTCTCTCGCATCGCGGTCTCCCTGGGACTCCCGTCACTGGGGGACGCCCTTCCGCCAGGGAAGGCGATCTGCCCCGACCAAGGGTCGCCTGACCGCTCGGCCCTTCTTATCAGCAGGACGCTGGGAGCCTTCCCATGGCCCAGTATGACGGCCACCGACGCCGAGGCGAGCCCGAGGGCGGGCCCGCTCCTGGCCAGGTTCATGGCGACCTTCGCAGCGAACTCGTCCAAGCCAGGGCGATGCAACCCCAGTCCAATTTTAAATATGCAGTTCGTTCCGCGGGGAGTCGCCAGATATCATGTCCCATGAATCCAATCGAACAGAACTCACCGTAAGGCTGACCGAAGAAAACTTCGACGCGGCGATCTCGGGTTCCAAGCCCGTGTTCGTGGACTATTGGGCGGTGTGGTGCGGGCCTTGCAGGGTCATGGACCCCGTAATCGAGAAGTTGGCGGCGAAGTACTCGGAAAGCATACTCTTCGGGAAGGTAAACGTCGACGAAGAGATGAACATATCATCCCGGTATCAGGTCTTCTCGATTCCGACGTTCATGGTGTTCAAACGCGGGCAACCGATGGACGCGGTCATCGGGGCGGTGGGAGAAGCCTCCCTGGAGCGGCTCATCACAGGAGCCCTCGGCTCCGGGGCCCCTTGAACTAGGTCACTCTGGTCCCGTCGGTCAGGAAGATGTCTGCCTGCTCCAGGCTTATCGATTTCGAGGACAGGACCGGCCCGAACTCGAACGACTTGCTCCTGTTGATCGGCTGTCCGCCGACCAACCTGTTGAAGGGGGGCATCACGGTCAGCCTCCCTTTCCCCTTTGGTCTCGAGGGGTACCCGGCTCCTTCCATGAGCTTGGCGACGTCGTAGTCGGCTGTGACCCAGACCGACTCCCTGGTCCGCGCGCCCATGGCGTCGCGCATCTCGTAGGTGAAGTGAGAGTGGCCTATCACGAGCTCTCTCGTAGCTATCGCCTCCTCCGAAGGCCAGGCATGCCCGTGGGCGACGCCGATCCGCACCCTTCCATGTCCAAGCACGGCCCCCTGTGACCTGTCCAATTTCACCCGCGGAGGGAGTACAGTCTTGATGTTTCCGTCATGGTTCCCTGGGACGACCTCCACCGCCTCGAAGAGGTCGAGCATGGTGTCGAAGAACCAGGGGACCACCCCCCAGTCAATGTCTTCCACCTTGCCCACCGTGTGCTTGACGTCCCCGAGCACCACCAGCCTCGTCGTCCCATACCCTTCGGCCGCGCGCTTCACCCTCTCCACCATCCTCACGGAGTAGGTGGGGAGCCTGAACCCCTTCTTCGCCAGCTCTTTCTCCAGGCCGAGGTGGAGGTCAGAGACCAGCAGGGTCTTGCTCTCCGCCGTGGAGAACACCAGGGCGGCTTCGCCGGGGACGATCTTGAGCAAGCTACGCGATCAGCGGGAGGACCTGGTTCCCAACGAAGCTCTTGAACTCCGACAGCTCCATCTTGCTGAACCCAGTCAGGATGCAGTTCCTAGTGAGCCCGAACACGTAGCCGTACTCCTTGCTCTTGAATACGATGTACCACAGCTTCCCGTGAGTGAGGTAGTCGGTGTAAAGGCTGGTGTTGCCAAGCTCGGCCCCGTACAGCGACAGCTTGGTGATGTTCGGCAGGTCGACATCAGAGTAGAATATCACCTTGGTGTCGTCGAAGTTCGCCTCGTGGAATTTCCTCAGCGTCTCCGGGTCGATCCTCGCTTCGACCACCTGGCCGAGGCTCATGAAAACCGCCTTGCTCATCTCGTTGGCTATGTTGTTGGCCCTGGTCTTCTTGTCGTAGACCGTCAAGAACATCCTGTCCTTGTGCATCTCAAAGGAGAAGGGCGCCTCGTAGGTCCTCGGGACCGGGACAGGCTCCCCTCGGTGGGGGACCACGAAGACAGAATCGAACGAGAACTTCCCCTCGAGTGACCCCTTGCCTACGCTCAGGTCGGTGATCTCAGATACGAGCTTGAACTCCTTCCCCTCCACGCTCGTCTCCGTCTCTATCCTGAAGGACTTCAGCTTCTCCGCGAGGGTGTCAATCTCATAGTTCTCCCTCACGAGGAAGACCTTGCCTGCTAGCACCAATCTGACTGGACCCCTGCTAGTCCGGTTATTTGTCTTTCAGCTCCCCCAGTACTGGCGTGTCGTGACGAAGCGGATCTTCGCCTCCAGCAGGTCCCTGTAGAACGCCTCCTCATCGTCGTGCATCTCGGCCAGGACCCTCGACGCGGTCTGGGGGCCGATCCCATAGACTGTCTGGGCGACGACCGCCTTCTTGCCATAGGACAGTACCAGGTCAGCTCCCCGCCGCGCCCGTGAGAGCTCGGACCGTTCCTCCTCATTCAGCTGCGCCTTCGCCTCCCTCCTCTTGACCAGGTCGGACAGCTTGGCCGTCCCCCAGTAGCAGGGGACCAGGAGCCCAGAGCCGCAGCTTAGGCACCGCGGTTCATCCGGGACCTCGCCCACCGTCGTCTGTCCCTGGTCCGAACCGCACTTCACGCAGAGGAGGTTCACCCCCGTGCCGAATATGGTGGCCTTCATCCTCTGGTAGGACGACTTTCCGAGCGAGTCGGGCGCCACGGCCTCGGGGACCTCCAGGTATCTGTAGAGGAGGCTGTATGCGATGGGGGTGGGCCTCTCGCCTGCGTGGAACGTCCCTACCGATATCCCTCCACCGGCCACTGCCACGAGGACGTCCTTCGAGTGCTGCATGTCGATGAGGTCCCTCCCAGTCTCCTGGAGCGCCTCTTCGAAGATCGGGGTCTTCTCGAACCGTGTCGGGAGCGAACAGAGGTTCGGATGGGCGATAAGCTTGCCCCGCTTCAGCGCCCCGAACCTCTCGGCCACGAACTTCACCCTGGCTGGGAACGGGAAGTTCCTCTGCGCCGCCACCGCGTACGTCCGCTCGAGCTCCTCCGGGGTCAAACCCATAAGCTCCGCGGCGATGGCATCCAGGTCTAGCTCATCCGTCTCAGTGGTCAGCTCCATCAGCAGCCTGTACCCGTCGAGCCACCAGACCCTCACCAGCCCTTTTCTGGACAGGATCTCCTCGAACACGTAGGCGAACGTCCTGTTCACCGACTCCCCGAAGCAGAGGTGGACGACCAGATACCGTCCGAACCCCTCGAAGAGGACCAACCTGTCCGAGGGGACCGGAGCGCCCATCTTCTTCTGCTCGGCGACCTGGTCCAGCACTAGGGCTCGGGCAGCGGCTTCCCCTGGGATCTGCGCTTCGACCGCCTTGACCGCGTCCTGGCCAGCGTCCAGCGCCTCCGAGACTTCTCGCCTGAGCCTGCCCGTCTCCGTGGCGAGCTCGTAGGGGATCGGAAGCATCTCGCCGTCCCAGCCCGGAACGGCCGCTAGGGGGTCTTCTACGGGGGTCACGTAGATCTTCCTGTCCTCGGCTATCTGCTCGACCTGCCATACCCGCCCCTTGATCACGAAGTGGATGCCTACCTTCGCCTTCAGGAGGACGAACTCTTCGCCCAGGATGCCCACCGTCCGGTTGGTGGACACGTCCACGACGAGGTACCTGGTCTCGTCGGGGATCATGGACAGGTTCTCGTAGTAGTACTCCCTCGTCAGTCTGGTCCTGGAAAGCGTCGAACCGTCGAACCTGAGCTTGCGAAGGTCGGCCAGGTAGCTCACGGTCCTGAGGAACGCGTCTTCCTGGAGGCCTCTGAACGGGGCAGCCTTCCTCACTTCGGCGAGCATCCTGCTCGCCTCCATCGTCTCGAAGTCCATGAGGTAGCCGGCGACCTGGTGGGCTAGCACATCCAAGGAGTTCGAGTAGGGCCTGGTGGGCTCGATCTTCATCAGGGCAGCAGAGCGGATGCCGGCCGAGGATTCAAGGACGTCGTCAGCGGAGACTGTGACCAGGACGCCCTTGGAGACCTTCCCGAGCCGGTGCCCGCTCCTGCCGACGCGCTGCACGAGGCTGGTCACCTGCCTTGGGGACATGTATTGGACCACCAGGTCCACCGAACCTATGTCGATGCCAAGCTCGAGCGTGCTGGTGCAGACGAGGGCCTTCAGCTCCCCGGCTTTGAACGCCTGCTCGACCTGCTCTCGCTCTTCCCGGGGGAGCGACCCGTGGTGGACGCCCACGTCTTTCCTGAGTCTCGCCAGTTTTTCCCCGAGCATCTCAGCGAGAGTCCTGCTGTTGACGAAGATCAGCGTCGAGGCGTGGCTGTCGATCAGGGAGTTGATCCTGGTGAGCCTTGCTGCCAAGTCGGGCGCCGAGTATGTCTCCTTGGCCGCCGACTGGCTCGATGGGTCGGGTACGGGGTATTCGATGGCATATGTGAACTCCTTGGGCGCCTCCGCCTGCACCACCCTCGCCTTCCTGTCTCCGAAGAGAAACCTGGCGGCCACTTCCGGGGTCCCGACGGTGGCGGAGAGCGCGACCAGCTGGTATCCAGGGGCCACCCTCTTGAGCCGCTCCAGACCAACGCAGAGCTGCACCCCCCGTTTGCTCTCCACCAGGTTGTGGAGCTCATCCACCACCACCGCCTTCAGGTGCGACAGGTTGTCTCTCATCCTGCGCCCAGGCAGGATCGCCTGCAACGTCTCCGGCGTCGTGACCATCACGTCAGGGGGGTGGGCCGACTGCTTCGCCCGCTGCGACTGCGGGGTGTCACCATGCCGGATGTCCACAGTGAGCCCGAGTCTGCCGCACCAAGCCTGTAGCCGCTTCAGCATGTCGCGGTTCAGCGCTCGCATGGGGGTGATGTACAGTAGAGAAATGCCGTCTCCGTGCCCTTCCAGCACCAGCCTGCTGAGCAGAGGCAGGATGGCCGCCTCGGTCTTCCCGGACCCAGTGGGGGCTATGACAAGTATGTCCTCCCCGCGCGAGACAAGTGGCCATGCCTCCACCTGCGGCGGGGTAGGCTCGACCATGCCTGTATCTGCCAGAAACCCCCGCACGGCGGGGGCGAGCGCTTCGAAGGCGGCCTGCGCAGGCAACCTGTCCGAGAGCCGCGTCCATCGATTTAAGGTGTCAGGGGTGGGGGGTCGGTGAAACTGAACTCCCGCTTTGCGGGGGGTAATGTCTAAAAGCGTCTGGGCCCGCGCAGGCCTGAAGCTTGTCACGAGGCGTCAGGGAGGTCTCGCAGGAGAGGCCGTCTCATCTCACCACTGTAAAGGAAATCATCCTGGAGAACTTCATGAGCTACGAGTACGCCCGAATCCCCCTCCGGGAGGGGCTGAACCTGATCGTCGGCCCCAACGGGGCCGGAAAGTCGTCAGTCCTCCTGGCCATCTCCGTGGCCTTCGGCCAAGCCTACACTGAAAGGTCGAGGAAGCTCTCTGACCTCATCAGGCGCGGGAAGGACATCGCCAGAGTCTCGCTGGTCTTCGACAACTCCCAGAAGCCGGGACCCCGGCCGATCCCCTACTCGAAGGCTGACACATTCATGCTCAGCCGGTATCTGAGGCGCGACGGGTCATATTGGTTCGAGGCCGATTACAAGGAGATCGACAAGAGCGAGGTGGTGAGGCTCCTCCGAGAGTTCGGGATAAACCCGGACAACCTGCTCATCATCATGCACCAGGGGATGATAGAAGAGCTGGGTGCCGTCACCCCCCAGGAGCGGCTGAGGATGGTGGAGGAGGCGGTCGGGTTCTCGGAGTACAGGCAGAGGATCATCGCCGCCGAACAGGAGCTGGGCGGGCTGGTAGGCGAGGAGAGCTCTCTCCTCCAGCTCATAGACAACGCCAACCAGACGCTCGAATACTGGAAGCAGATCTACGACCGCTACCAGGAGAAGAGGCGGCTCATCGAGCACAGGGACCTGCTGGCGAAGGAGCTCCTCTGGAGCATGGAGGGGAAGCTCAACAAGTCGCTGCAAGGCGCCGAGGAGAAGATCGCGTCAAGGTCCAAGGCCCTGGAAGACCTGAAGTCGCAGCAGGAGGAGGTGTCATCCGACGCGGAAGAGACGCACCAGACCCTCATGGACAAACAGGTGGAGCTGCGCAAGCTCTACTACGCGCTGGTGAGGGCGGAGTCGGAGAAGGCGAAGGATGAGTCGGCCCGCGACGCCTATCGCTCGATAAAGGAAGACATCCTAGGGCTGTCGGGCACCATCGACGACCTCCTGTCCAAGGGGAGCGACAAGGGCACGAAGAGGCTCAAGGAGCTCGCCGAATACATAGGGGAGAAGAGCCGGTCGGCCGAAGAGGACGCTCAGCGCCGCAAGGGCGACTTGGACCGGGAAGTCTCTTCCCTGCAGCCCGAGATCACCAAGACGGAAGACCTGATCAAACGCACGACCGACGCCTACATCTCATTCAAGGTGAAGGCAGAGGTCCTTTCTTACCGCATCAGGGTCACCGAGTCGGACCTCCACGACCTGGAGAGGACAGCCAGAGAGTACAAGGCCGAGCTCGACAAGATGGCCCCTGACCTTGAAAAGGCTGGGTCCAGGATGGAGACAGCGCGCCAACCATACGAAGTCTCCGAGGAGCTGAAACTCGTCTCCGCGCATATCCAAAGGATGCAGGACGTCCCCGACGACGCCGAGAAGATCTACAACGACTACTCGGGGAACATCGAAGAGCTGAAAGTGAAGCTCGCCAAGCTCCAGGAGAACAAGAAGACGATGCTCTCTGAGCTGGACTCGCGCAAGGCGATCTGGAGAAAGGCGATGGAGGACCTGGTCGAGGCTGTCGACCCGCCCTACCAGGGAGTCCTTTCCGCAGCGGACGCCAGCGGGTTCATAAAGTTCGAGCAGGCAGACACCATAGAAGACGCCGGCCTCGACCTGTATGTCGGATTCAGGGGCGGCGCTCCTACCACACTCGACCCGTTCACTCAGAGCGGCGGAGAGAGGTCGGTCGCCCTGATGGCGTTCATCCTCTCCCTCCAGGCGAGGATCGTCTCTCCCCTGCGGGCCATGGACGAGTTCGACATACACATGGACCCCAAGAACAGGGAAGCGATGTTCAAGATGATCCTGTCGCAGATGAAACAGAGGGAGGCTTCGCAGTACATCGTCATCACCCCGTCAATCCTGACGGTGTTCGACAGGAGCGCCCACGTCATCACGGTCCAGGCGGTCCACGGGTCGTCCGAGGTCAAGGAGCTGAAGTGAGCTGCAGCAGACCAAACTAGACGACTATCTCAGAGTGATCGAGCTGTGCCGCGACGTCGAGACAAGCAGCGCGAACCCCTTCGACGTTGACATAAGGGAGAAGATACTATTGCTGAAGCAGAGGCTCCCAGAGTTGAAGCTCCTGGACGAGCTCCTGGTGGACTCGGAGGCCATGCTCGAGCTGGCGCAGATAGTGAAGCTGCAGGACCAGTGGCTGAAGTCCAGGGCTTCTGCCCTCTTCATCGACCCTCTTCTGATCCAACTGAAGGTGAAGCTCCTGTCCAAGGAGTCCCTGACAGAGGCGTTCGTCAAGAGCTGGCATCCGATTGCCCAGGTCGACCAGCTGTCTCCCAGGGGGCTGGAGAAGGCCTTCGCCTATTGGCGAGAGCTCGTCCCGATTTCAGAGAGGTTCAAAGACCAGTTCGGGAGCTACGGCGTCAGGCCCGGGACGGTCGAGTATGCGGACCTGGTCGGCCTCGGGGTCTTCACAAAGGAACAGTTCGAGGTGGGGCTTGCGCAGCTGCATGACGAGCTCCTGAAGGAGTCCAACGGAGACTGGGTCGACTATCGGCAGTTCATAGGGGGCGAGAGCTTCGAGACCAAGGTGAGGAGGGCGTACCTGCTCGCGTTCCTCATAAGCGAGGGGAGGGCGCTTCTGAAGACCGAGCCTCTCACGGGGCGGATATGGACCATGGGCCTCGCCGAGAAGACCAAGGGCGTTCCGAAGTCGGTCGCGATATCAATCACAGGTGATAGTTGATGGAGACAGACGCAGCAGACAGGGCGCTCCTCGAGAGGAAGGTGAGGCGTGCGTTCCAGGTCCTGGTCCTACAGCGGG
>JBJKSN010000104.1:0-3767 GCA_046703945.1 Nitrososphaerales archaeon
CCACCTTCTCGAAGAACCCGAGCCCGACGTCCTTCTCACCCTGGCCGTGGCAGTACATCTTGACTTCGTGCCCTTCTTTCTTCAGCTGCCACGCGAGGTCCGCTGAGAGACTTTCCTCTGTCACGAAGAGAAACTTCATCAGATGTCGTTCTGAGAATCGTGCTCGTTAATATCTGTTGGCTGGCCCGGGCATTCTCTGGGCGGGGCGGGGCAGGCGATGGAAGGGCGGGAGGCCGATGGCTAGGGCACCAGCGCCAGAATCAACTGCGACTTCTTCACCCTCTCGCCGATGGAGCTCCTGACGAGCTCGCACGCTTCGACGATCCTGTGGTCGCTGATGGCGTAGTAGATGTAAGTGCCGCTGCGTCGCGCGGTGACGAGCCCGATCTGCCTCAGGATGGCGAGGTGCTGCGAGACGTTGGGCTGGGGGAGCCCGGTGGAGGCCGCCAGGTCGCCCACGCTTCTTTCGCCCTCCTTCAGCGCCCTGATGATCTGTATCCGCTTGGGGTGGGCCATCCCCTTGCAGAACTCGGCCTGCAGCAGGTTGAACTCGGCCTCGGCCTGCTCGCAGCCCAGTTCACGCTTCGTGCTTTCCACCCTCGGCGGCCACGGGCGCCACGAGCACCCTCTCATCGTCCTCCTTTTCGGGGACCGGGGACCTCGTCTGCCCGAAGAATATGTCGAAGAGCCACTCGAGGCTCCCGCCCAGGGCCCGCCAGTAGATCATGGCGAAGGACCTCTTCATGTAGTACTTCACGGTCGAAGGCTTCTGGTCCACGGGCGGGGACGTGTAAGTAGCCGACACGAAGATGCCTTTGTGCTGGCCCACCTCCATGGGGCAGTTGATCCTGCCGTTGTACTCCAGGAGCTCCTTCGAGCGGTTCATCTCCGCGACTATGTTGTGCGCCACCACCACTGACTGCAGGTGCGCCACCACTCCGGACTTGGAGACAGGGATGGTCGTGGCGTCTCCGATGCAGTAGACTCCCTTCTGGCCGACCACCCTCATCGTCCCCTTGTCGGTGGGCACGTAGCCGTCTTCGTCTCCGATGCCGGAGTCGAAGACCACCTGGGCGCCGTGGTGCGGAGGGATGGCGATGAGCAGGTCGTAGTCGAACGACTCTCCCTCCAGAGAGTAGATCTTGCGCTTCGCGGGGTCCACGAAATCGACGTTGAAGAACGTGACAAGGTCTATCCCACTCTCGCGGAACATCGGCTCGACCACGTGGGAGATCTTCTCCGCCGGGTAGGGGCGCGGATAGGGGGTGAGGAACTTGATCTTCACCTTGTCTCTGATGCCCCTCTTCTTGAAGAACTCGTCCAGCATGAAGGCCGCCTCGTTGGGCGACGGCGGGCACTTGTGAGGGGTCCCTGCGATGGCCACCACGACGGTCCCGCCTCCGAGCTTCTGCAGCGCGTCCCATATCCGCTGCGAGTCGTCCCCTCCCGTGTGGAAGTTCAACCCTCCCTCCTGCAGGCCCGGGATCTTCGAGGGGTCGGCCACGGCCCCGGTGGCGATGACCAGATAGTCGTAGGGGAGGGTCCTGCCGCTTTTGGTCGTCACCGCCTTCCCTTGAAAGTCGATCTTGACGGCCGGGTCCTTGATGAACTCCACCCCGGTCCGGAGTAGGTCTGTCTCTTCCTTCACGTACTTGTCGGGGGCTGCCCCCTTGAAGGCGATGTCCAGGTTCCCCGGCTGGAAGGGGTGCAGGAGGTGCTCGCCTACCAGCTGCACCGACGCGTCCCCCCGTCTGATCTCCTTGTGCAGCCTGGCTGCCAGCAGGTTCGCGGTGAATGTCCCCCCGTCCCCGGACCCGACTATGACTATCCGCTCCATCTGCTCTTTCACCTCTTCTTCGTTATCTTCACTGTGATGCGGATGTAGCCCTGCTCGTCGACTATCCCCACGAGCTCGTTGCCGCTCTTCTGCGTCCACGCGGTGATGTCCGCCTTGGCCGCAGGGTCTGTCGCCAGGAGCTCGATGACGTCCCCGACCTGGGCGTTCCTGTAGGCCTTGAAGAGGTCCGTGATGGGGCCCGGACAGAAGCTCCCCCTGGAGTCGATCACCTTGTGCTGTTCTGTTGTCGCCATGCCGATCACCTAGATGAAGATGGTCTCCCCGCCCTCCCCCAGGGACACCATCGTGGCGGCGCCCACCACGTCGTCTATCTCGTCGATGAGCGACTCCTTCGGGATGCCCATCACCTCCATGGTGGTCGAGCACGCGTGGAGCTTCACCCCGAGGTCCTTCGCCATCTTGAACATCTCAGGGATGCTCGGGACCTTCGCCTTCTTCATCTTCCCGCCCATCATCCTGGTGGCCATGGCGGTCATGCCGGGGATCATCCCGAGGATGTTCGGCATCGGCATCCCCGGGTTCCCGACCGGGGACACCTTGAGCGATGCTACGTTCTTCTTGCTCACCGCCTGCAGCCCCCAGAAGGTGAAGAACATGTGGACCTCCTTGCCCATGGTCGCTGCTGTGGTGGCTATCATCAGGGCCGGGTACACCATGTCCATCGAGCCCTTGGAGAGTATGATGAGCATCCTCTCGGCCTGTTCCTCCTTCTCTTCAGTTCTCAGCATTGTTGCCTGGGACATTCGAATCCACGAATACTTGTAATGGCAAGTGAACTAATAAATCGGAAACCCGTTTCTCAACGCTGAAACTCAAAGCTGAAAACTACGTTGCGACACCCAAATTCAGGCTCCCGTTGCGGCCTCTCCCCCCGGGGCCCTTGCAGGCCCTGGTCGGTATGCTCGACGAAGGGAGATATAGCGCGCCTACGGGTCTTGTCCATCGATGGCCAAGCCGGAGGAGTCCGGGGGAGAACGCCCAGGGCCCATCAACATGTGGGTCGCCGACCCGGATTTTCGGACCGACCCGAGGATCGTCGCCGCCTTCGACTACGCGGTTGAGCGCGGATGCACCCACTACTTCCCAGCCCCTGGGTTCGACGGACATGTCCTCCACAGGGCCATAGCCCGGTACTATCTCGACGACCTGGGCGTCCCCGTGGACCCGCTGACCGAGGTCTGCCCGACCCACGGCGCCCAGGAGGGGCTTTCGCTCGCGATCCAGGCGGGGACCAGGCCTGGGGACGAGATGGTGGTGGTCGAGCCGACGTATGCCGCACTCATAGAGAAGCTGGGTATGTTCGGTCTGAAGCCTGTGTTCGTCCCGCTGCTCGAAGGGGAGCACTGGCGGCTGGACGTGGACGCCCTCAGGTCGGCGGTCTCGGACAAGACCAGGATGATCTATCTCTGCGACCCGAACAACCCGACCGGGACCGTTTGCACCCGGGCAGAGTTGGAGTCCGTGTCAGACCTGCTGAAGGAGAACAGGAGGGTCTCGCTCCTCCTCGACGAGTGCTACTCGAGGATCCTCTACGACGGCGCCGCGCACCGCACCCTCATCGACGACACAGGGCTCCGAAACCAGGTTTACGTGGTCAACAGCTTCTCCAAGACCTACGCCATGACCGGGTGGCGCCTGGGCTACCTGGTCACCGGCAAGGAGAACGCAGGGAGGGTGAGGAAGCTGTCTGAGGAGTACAGCGGCGGCGTCAGCTACGCAGTGCAGTATGCCGGGGCCGCGGCCCTGACCCAGTGCTCCGGGTCGGTGCGGGCCATGGTGGAGGAGCTGGACCGGAGGCGGAGGGCCATGCTGGAAGGGCTGGGCGAGATGAAGGGGATCTCCTTCGAGACGCCGAAGGCAGGGTTCGAGGTGTTCCCCGACTTCTCTGCTCACCCCAGCGACTCGGTCC
>JBJKSN010000105.1:0-5882 GCA_046703945.1 Nitrososphaerales archaeon
CGTTGTGGGCGAAAAAATGTAAATAAATAGACTTAACGCCCTCAAGCACAACGAAAGGCGACTCGGACGCAGCGAGCGTCGACCCCGATATGGCACGGGTGAAGCCCCCCTCGGTCCGGGGGAGGAACCCGTTGAGAAGCGTCGCCGGGACCAGGCTGGAGAAGCTGACGGGGCTGAAGAACGAATAGATCCCCGTGCCGTTCGAGTTCGACACGAAGTCCGTAAGGAAGTACGAGTCCAGGGCCGCGGCGGCCGCCGATGCGTGCGCGAAAGAGTCTGCGCCGACTGTCAGGAAGATGCCCTGGGGGACCACCGAGCTGTAGGGGAGGAGGCCGTAACCCTGGGGGCCGAACACCTGGAAGTCAGGGTTCCAGCCGAGGGTGCTCATGGCGGTGATGTTGTACCAGCTGAGGCCAGGGGTGGACTCGAGCGCAGAGAGGTGACCGGACCCGTTCACGCCGTCAAAGGTGAAGTACCAGAGGGCGTTGGTCCCTGCGACATACACGTTGAGCTTCTCTGAGTACGGGCTCTGGGCGTGGGCCATCTGCAGGGGGACCGCCGAGAAGACCATGAGGGCGACGATGGCAAACGCTAGCAACCGGGAGTGCTTCAAACGAGACATGGGAGGCGCCCGGTTCACCATATAAAACGATTAGCACAGATACTGATTTCGCCAAATATCTGTTCTTACGCAGCCGTTCTATGTTGAAAAAAGAGCACGGATGAACTCGGGCACCCGGTGGGCGGCAGACCCGTCATGCTGGAACTGGCTTGTGAGACAACCAAGGTCACCTCGGAGGATACTCGCATGGTCCACCCACCGGGCAGATGAAGCAGAGCGTCGGCCCAAGGTGCGGCAGAGACCTCGAACGGATCCCTGGGACACGCTGAGCATCCAGGGCGACACGGCCGCCGGCAAATAGGAGCTTATCCAAGAGACGCTCCGGAGTCGCCCATCCGCGACATCAAGCTCAGATGTTATGAGGCACCTCTTCTAAGCAGGAGGGCAGAAGACAACCGATATGGCAAGACGAGTGCTCGTAGTTGGGTTCGACGGCGCGACGTGGGAGTTGCTTGTGCCCTACTCAAAAGACGGCACCATGCCCAAACTCGCCGGGCTCATGGAGAAATCCAGATGGGGGAACCTTCGCTCTACACTCCCGCCTGTCACCGCGCCTGCTTGGGCGTCGCTCGCAACGGGTAAGAATCCCGGGAAGACCGGCGTATTTGCATTTTATACTCCGCTGGACTCCATCGACAGTTTCAGGCCCATCAGCTCGCTTGATGTCCAAGCCGACACGCTTCCCGAATTCCTCGAGAGAGCTGGACTGAAGGTGCATGTGATCAACCTTCCCACATTTTCGTATCCGACGAAGATTGAAGGGACGGTGCTTGGAGACATCCTATGCCCTCCGGAAGCAGTCGTCAACCCGAAGTCGCTTCTGGAGCAGCAGGTCTTTCGCAGTTACAGAAGTATCCCGAACATGTCGCTCAAAGGGAACCTGCCACGTTACATCAGAGAAATCAGGCTTCTTGAAGCGGCTAGATTCAAGTGCGCTGCCGAACTTCTCAAGTCCTCCTGGGACTTCGTGTTCGTCATGTTCAGCGGGGTCGACTGGGTCCAGCATGAGCTGTACGGCGAACTCTTGGCTGGAACGCTGTCACCGGCTACTGAAGAAGCGAGAGGATTCTTCCGGGACCTCGACCTGTACGTCGGATGGTTCATGGACCAACTCCACCCAGAAGACTATCTCCTGCTTGTCTCAGACCATGGGTTCGAAAGGATTCGTGGGACCATCAGCGTCAACCACTGGCTGATGCAACAGGGGTATCTGACGCAGAAGCGCGGCGCCTCTGGCTTGTCCAGACTGGCGAGACGCATACCAGCGGTTGCGATTCCCAACCAAGCCCTGAGCCTGCTGTCGACCCATCTATGGCTCTGGACAATAGGCCGAAGACTATGGAGGGCCACTGCGGGGAATACCGGCTTCAGCGGCCACATAGTCCCTAACCCTGAAACCACACGCGCGTTTGCGCAAGACTTCACCAATGGGATTTACATCAACTCTAAGAGACGGTTCAAGAAGGGGATACTGGACGAAGAGGAAGAGTCTAGGGTCACCAAAGAGTTAGCCTCGAAGCTGGCAACACTTACAGCGTCTGGGTTGATCAAAGGCTGCGTGCCGGCAGATGAAGTATACGAGGGTCCGTTCACCCACAATGCCTGCGACCTGGTCATCAAACCCGCTGACCGCGGCATCAACTATACCACGGACCGGGTGATTGACGACACCCCCAGAAACGGACATTCGATGAATGGCATCTACCTCCTTCATGGTCCTGAAGCGCAACCGGGCCATGGAAGAACAGCGTCAATTTACGACATTTTCCCGACTGTCCTATCTATTTTCGGGTTTTCAAGTCCGGGAGACCTCGACGGCGTTTCGATGATAGGAAACAACAGTGGGAGCGATGAATCCCAGAACACCCCACAATCCCGCCGTGTCCTGACCCCGGACGAAGAAGACATCATACGGGCCCGTCTGCGTGCGCTGGGTTACTCTTGAGAACCCAGTTTCATGTTGACGAGCCAGCGGGTTAGCCAGGGAATTACAGATGCCAGACGGCGCACGGCGGTGCATACTCTCTGCTCATGCTAAGAGCATCAAGCGGCAAAGTCTTGGCCAGCCGGCTTCCATGTTTGCTCTTTGGGGAATCTAACCGCGATCGGCTGGAACCGTAGCTGGTTGAACCGTCGCTTCACCGCTTTCTGGTCGTCTCTTCCGAAGGGTCGTCCACCCCCCTCTCGCTGAGGCAGAAGACGGTGTCCCTCTCGGGGTGATAGGGACTGTCCACCATCCTGGCGATGCGGTTCTTGGCCGCCTTCCTGAGGTATATCCTGTAGGTGCTCGTGTGCGCGACCACGTGCCCGCCGGTGGGCCGTGTGGGGTCGCCGAAGAACGAGTCGGGTGCAGACTGCACCTGGTTCGTGACGACCACCGCTATGTTGTAGATCTCGGCCGTCCTCAGGAGCTGGTGCATGAATCGGTTGAGCCTCTGCTGCCTCTCAGCCAGGGTCCCTCTACCGAGGAACTCGGCCCTGTAGTGGGCGACGGCGCTGTCGAGGATGACCAACTTCACCTTGTTGGGTTCTATGATTCGCCCCAGGTCCTTCACGATCAGCTCCTGGTGAGCGCTGTTGTAGGCCCTGGCGACCGTGATGCGCGAGAGGACCTTCTCGGCGTCCAGTCCCCTGGCCTCGGCGATCTCCTGTATCCTTTCGGGCCTGAAGGTGCCTTCGGTGTCTATGTAGACCGAGCCTGCATCCAGGCCCCCATCCCCCTTGGGCTGCTGCGCCATGACGCAGAGGGTGTGGCATATCTGGGACTTGCCGCTCCCGAACTCCCCGAAGAATTCGGTCATGGCCCAGGTCTCTATCCCTCCGCCCAGGAGGTCGTCGAGGTTCTTCGAGCCCGTGGAGACCCTGTCGATGGCCCTCCTCTTGGCGAGGAGGTCCGCGGCGTTGATGAAGTCTGGCTCGAGCCGGTTCAGCTCCACCAGCTTCTTCCTCGCCTTGTTGTTCAGCTCTACCGCCTTGGAGACGTCTATGTCGACGGCGTCGGCTATGTCCATGGGACCCGCGGTGGCCAGGTCGAGTATCGTCTCAATCCCGGCGTCCTTGAGCTTGGCCTTTGTAGCAGGGCCGACCCCCGGCAGGGTGTCCAACTCTAGGTCCTCTTGCGAGGACTCTACTTGCTCAGTCTGCTCAACGACTTCTTCCTTCTTATCCGCCTTCGTGCCAGCCAACTTGAAACGCGAACACTTTCAGGTAGATAAGTATGATTCAGGGAGAGATGCGTGAAAGTGTTCTGGGGAACAGGCTCGCCGAGCGGATGTGCTTCAGGCCGGCGATCCACCGCGTCGTCCTCTCGACGCCTATCCCGAAGCCTGAGTGCGGGGGCATGCCGAACTTCCTCAGCTCCAGATACCACGAAAAAGACTCGGTGGGGAGGTCCTGGCTCGAGATCCTCTCCATGAGCTGGGCGTGGTCGTGTATCCTCTGGCCGCCTGTGGCTAGCTCCCCCATCCCCTCGGGGGCGATGAGGTCGGCAGACTTCGTCACCTTCGGCCTGTCCGGGTAGGTCATGTGATAGAATGACCTCGCGCTGAGAGGGTAGTCGGTGACGAAGAAGGGGGCGTCCTGGGTCTGGCTGACGGCCCTCTCTGCTTCGGTGGGCAGGTCATCCCCCCACTCGAACCCGAACCCCTTGCTTTCGGCGATGGACCTTACTTCGTCGTAGGTGATGCGGGGGAACGGGAGCTCGGGCTGCTTCAGAGTCCTTCCAAGTGTCCGCAGGTCGGCCTGCCTGTTCGCCAGCACCCTCTCCACCATCTTGGAGACGAGCGCCTCCTGGACCTTCATGTTGTCGGCCTGATCGGCGAAGGCCTGCTCCGCCTCGATCATCCAGAACTCGGTCAGGTGCTTCGCCGTCTTGGACTTCTCTGCCCTGAAGGCGGGCTGGAAGATCCATACCTTCTGCAGTGAAGGGAGGGCAGCCTCCTCGTAGAACTGGGCACTCTGGCT
Source organism: Nitrososphaerales archaeon (assembly GCA_046703945.1). Lineage (GTDB taxonomy): Archaea > Thermoproteota > Nitrososphaeria > Nitrososphaerales > Gagatemarchaeaceae > UBA183. The sequence continues at coordinate 4,586 of JBJKSN010000105.1, forward strand.
GAGGCTCACCTTCTTCCCGAAGTAGTCAACAGAGAAGAGGGTCGACCCTCCTTCGACCGCGGCCTGGACGAAGGTCGGCGCGCTTATCAGATGAAAACCGCTCTCCCTGAAGTAGTCGAACGCGGCTCCCACCACTTCGGCCCTGATCCTCATGGCCGCGATGGCCTTCGGCCCGCGGATGCTCAGGTGCCGCTTGTCGAAGAGGAACGAAGTGCCCTTGGCAGCCGTCCGCGTGATCGGCCAGTTCTCCGCCGGGGCGACCACCGTGAACTCGCTGGCCGAAACCTCCTTCCCCCCGGGGGCCCGTCTGTCGTCGCGTACATCGCCTCTCACCATCACGGCTGACTCCCTGGCGACCCCCCTGGCCGCCTGGTAGGCTGCGTCGGCTGACCCTTTCCGCGCCGAGACCTGGATGTACCCCGTGCCGTCCCTTATCAGGACGAAGACCAGGCCTCCCACGGTGTGCTTCCTGGCTGCCCAGCCCTTGACCTCCACGGCCTTCGGCGCCGTCCCTCCGAGGATCTCGGATGCGCTCGAGGGCGCGAAGACATCCATGGTGCGGGCTCAGTCTGCACATGCTAAAAGCGTGATGCGCGAGGATTCAACGTTATAGATGCCCCCTGCCGACCGGGGGCGAATCCTTTGTCCCGCAGGGCCACCATAATACGATGGGCCGGAAGCGGAAGCGTCGGCGACCTGCAGTCGTCGGTGGCGCAGGTGGTCGGAGCGGAGGGTCTGAAGGGCGTCGTGAAGAGGGTCGGAAACTCCCTGGTCGTGGTCGGGCCCGAGCCCGCCCGGACCTGCTCCGCGCTCAGGTACCTCCCTGGGACCAGCTGGCTCGCCGCAGGGTACGCCGTCCGGGGAGCCGCCGAGCTTCCGGCCGCTGCGGAAGAGCTGGCCAAGAGATACCTCCGCCGCGGAGGCCGGTTCGTGGTCGAGGCAGAGGCCACCGCCGGAACAGCGGCTTCTGACCTTGAAGGGGCGCTCACCTCCAAGATCCTGGACCAGAAGGGGACCCGGGCCTCCGCCTCGTCCCCGCAGGTCGTCTTCAGGGCTGCGCTGGACGCGGCAGGGGGCGCTGTGGGGGTGGAGCTGGCCCCGGGACCTGGGGGGGTTCCCACTGGTAACGACCGAGCCTCCTGCCTGGTCTCAGGAGGGAGGCACAGCTCCGTACTGGCCTGGCAAGCAGTCCTCATGGGATACAGGGTCAGCCTCGTCCACGCCAAGGAGGACGACGAGGGGCTCCTCGCCGTGGCGGAGCTCTACTCTGAGCTCTCGTTCCGCTCCGACCCCAGGG